>JANMWW010000104.1:0-2679 GCA_031394155.1 Chloroflexota bacterium
CACCCGATCTGAGCTGCGCGGCCAGCGTGGTGACGTCCCCGACGATCTTCAACACGTAGCCGTCGAGGTATGGCCTGCCGCGGTAGTACCGGTCGTTCCGGTCGAGCGTGATCTGATCGTTCGGCTTCCATGACTTGAAGAGGAACGGACCGCTCGCGATCGGAGGGGCGAGGTTCTCCGGCGCATCGTCGATCTTGGGCCCCGTGTCGTCGGGTCCGGTGTATTTCGCGTAGACCTGCGTCGGTAGCGGTCCCGCAGCCGGTCCGAACGCGCTCGTCAGGGCAGGGCAGAACACGCGCTTGAACTTCACCGAGAAGCTCTTCGGATCCGCCGGATCCACGGTGATGCCGGTGATCGTTTGCGCAAGGCTGCTGCGGTATTCGTCGAAGCCGACGATGTCCTGGAAGGACGCGACGCGGATGCCCTTCTTGCTGCGCGCGACGGCCTTCACGCCAGTCAGGTAGTCCTGCCCGATGACCGGCGTTCCGTCGGACCACACCGCACCCGGCTCGATCTTCCAGTTGTAGGTGCGTCCATCCGCGGACACGGTCCACGTGCCGAGGCTGGGCTTGATCTCGCCCGTCTTGGCGTCAACGCGGAACAGCGAGTCGTACACGAGGCCGCTGACGATCAGCGAGGACGGATCGTTCGCGAGGAATGGCGCGAAGGTCTTCGCGTCCGCGAAGGCCCCCTCGACCAGCCGCCCGCCACGCACCGGGGTCGTGGGCGGCTCGCTCGCGGAGGGCTTCGGCTGGTCCAGCGGCGCCTGACATGCCGAGACGATGACCACCAGCGCCACGACCGACACAAGAAGGCGGCTCATACGCTCAACAGTGTCGTACCGCGGGAGAGGTTCGGCGCATCGATTCAGAGGCGGATGGTCTCGATGCCGCGCTATCTTGGGGGCGATGCGGCCAAGCGCTCGCCGTGCTGTAGCGATGCTTCTCGCGTCAGCGCTGGCCGCTTGCCAGTCGTCGGGGCCGCCCGTGCGCGTCGGGTCCGCACAAGCCGAGTGCGCCTCCACCACGGCGCCGCCCCTTGGCGCGCTCCCCCCGAACGCACCCGCCTGGTGCTCGCTCCTGGCCGCCGGCGCGGACACCGCGATGAGGACAACGAATGCGTGGTCTGACGGTTTTTTGAGCGGAGCTGTGCATGCGCAGCTGTCGAGCTCCTACGTCGTCTACGAGAACGCGCGCCGTGTCGCGTCAGGCGCGAACACAAGCCTGTACCGCACGCAGCATTTCGCGCACAACGGGCACTGGATGGTCGACATCGCCGGGAGCGGCGCGCCGATGGGCATTTATGAAGGCTCTGCCGCCGACTTCTTCACTGGTCCGAACAACGGCGGTGGGCTGATGCGCCCGAACGAGCCTTTCCGCTTCGAAGACGGACGACTCGTCATCGAGTTCGAGACCTCGGCCGGCATGACCGCATACGGAGATCGCGTGTGGCCGGAGATCGTGGTGACCACGGCGGCCGGGCCGTCAGTACGCGAGACGAACGGCTGGTACGCCGCCGGTCTGTTCGGCGGCTCTGCGGCGATCGGCTGCGCTTTCCCTTCCGACCGGCTCTCCGAGTGCCGCGTCTACGACGCCGACAAGATCACCGCAAACCTGAACGCCCATGCATCGGGCGGCGCCGCTATGGCGTTCGGCGGCGCGCCGATGACCGACGCGCTGCAGCACGCGTGGCGTCTCTGCGGCCCCACCGATCCTGACGCGGCGTGTCGAGATCACTTCAAGGTGGTGCTCGAGCGCGATGCCGTCACTATCTTCGTGAACGGGCTCCGCTACATGGAGCACCGTGGCTTGCCGGTCGCATCGCAACTACCCGCGGACCTTCTGAGCTCGCCCGTCTACGTCTACTTCGCGAGCTGGGCCTACCTCGTTCAGCCGACCGTGGCGCGCGTCCATTGGGGAAGCATCGCCATCAACCCCACTCCCGCGATCATGCGCTAGCGAACGCGTTCGGACTAGCGAAGCGAGGTCACGCGTCCTCGAGCGGAGTGCCCGAGGGAGGATTCACTCCGACCGAGGGCACACCATCAGTCTTGAGCCCGCAGCGAGGCGACGCCGCGAAGCAGGCGGAGTCGAGCTGCTAGAGCAAGCAGAGGGTGCGTGCCGAGCGAAGCGAGGTCACGCACCCGGGAAGTGGCAGGCCGCCCAGTGCCGCGGCGCGTGCTCGATGAACTCCGGGTCAACTTCCGAGCAGATCTGCTGCGCCTTCCAACACCGCGTGTGGAAACGGCAGCCCGACGGCGGGTTGACCGGCGACGGCACGTCGCCCGTGAGGATGATCCGCTTGCGCTTTCCCTCGACGGCCGGGTCCGGGATCGGAACGGCGGAGAGCAGCGCCTGGCTGTACGGGTGGAGCGGCTTCTCGTAGAGGTCGATCCGGTCGCCCAGCTCCACGATCTTGCCGAGGTACATCACGGCGACGCGGTCGCTGATGTGACGCACGACGGACAGGTCGTGGGCGATGAACAGGTATGTGAGCTTGAACTTGTCCTGCAGCTCTTCGAGCAGGTTGATGATCTGCGCCTGGATGGACACGTCGAGCGCGGAGATCGGCTCGTCCGCGACGATGAACTCAGGCTCCACGGCGAGCGCGCGCGCGACACCGATGCGCTGACGTTGGCCGCCCGAGAACTCGTGCGGGTAGCGGTTGGTGAAGTACGGG
>JANMWW010000106.1:0-8414 GCA_031394155.1 Chloroflexota bacterium
GCTCAGCCGGTCCCACATCGCGATCGAGATCTGGGAGCGCGGCGCCGGCTACACGCTCGCGTCAGGCACGTCGTCCTGCGTGGTCGCGGCGGCCGCGCATCGCAAGGGCCTCGTGGACCGCGACGTGACCGTGACCATGCCCGGCGGCGAGCTCGAGGTCACGGTCGGCGAGGACTACGCGATCCGCCTGCGCGGTCCGGTCGAAGAGGTGATGGTCGGGGACTTCAGCGCGGACCTGCTGGCGCACCTTTCTTCTCGGTGACCGAGCGCGCGGCGCCCCGATCGAGCGGGCCCACGCGCACGCCTTCCCACCACGCACGCCCGCCGACGGTGTCAAGCTCCGCGAGATATTCCTTCGTCGTCACGTAGTGCGGGTTCTCGCACAGGGTCGAGCCGAACACGGTCAGTGGATGCGTGGCGATGCCGCCCATCATGAGGATGGCACCCGGGAGCTCGTTCACGTTGTAGGTGCACGCGACGATCGCCGGGAACTGCGCGGCCGTCTCGTTGACCGTCGCCTCGAATGCGAGCAGCTCCTGCATGTTCGGCCACTTCTCGTCGCCCCACCCGATGAAGCCCATGAACCGTATGAGACGGACGCCCTTGTCCTTGAGCTCGGTCAACGCGGCGCCGATACCGCCGAGCAGCTGTGCCGGATCCTTCGCGCCGCCGACGAGGACGAGCTTCCCGCTCTTCACGTCCGCAGCGATGTCGCGCTTGAGATCCTTCGCCAGATACGCCTGGATCTGATCGAGCCGCTCGGGCCTGCCGAACAGCACGATGGCCTCGTCGGGCGCCTGGAATCCCTCGCGCAGGAACCCGAAGCGGCTGCGAAGCTCCTCGTCGTCGTAATAGAAAACGCAGAGATGGCTTGGCACCGGCACCTTGCGGTCCCCGAAGCCGAGTGGCACGGTCGTCACGTCTTTCCCCTCCCTGACGCGAGCTCTTTGATGCGCGCGACCAAGAGCTCATGGTCCGTTGGTTTGAGCATCCAGGCATCGGCGTGGGCCGCGCTCGCGACCTGCGCGAGGTTCGGCACCGACGACCACATCAGACAACGGATGCCGGCGGTCGCCTGATCCGACTTTACCTTGCCGCAGAGCGCCGCCCCGTCCTCGCCGGGCAGGGTGACATCGATGACCATCACGTCCGGCTGGGCCATGGCGACGGCTCGTAGTGCCTCCGCCGCGGTGGTCGTGTGACGCACCGTGAAGCCCTCATCTCGGAACACGATCACCATGAGCTCACTCAAGGATGGGTCGTCCTCGACCAACAACACATCGACCAATTCGCTGACTGGGATTGTGCGCACAGTTGCGTCATGGCGCATCTGCGACGAGCGCTCGCTCCTTTGACCGGCGCTCGGTGCGACGGGCGTCAGCTTTGGCCGCCTACCTCGCCTTCATCGGGCCAGCGGAAGCGCGCGAGCGCGGCGCGCGTCACGCCGCCGGTGGCGTACCAGAGGTGGTCGGCATCCGCGGCCAGTCCCGCGGGGCAGTACGCCCAGCGGCCGTCCTCGTGGACTTTGATCGGCGTCGACGGATCGACGGGCTTGATGTCCCGATGTGCCGCACGGACGCAGATCCATTCGATGAGCGAGGCGCGCTCCACATCAGCCATTGTCCTCACCGCCCCAACTGTTTGGCCATCGTAAAGAGCGGTGTCCCGAAGAGATCGTCGGGCGGCTCGCCGGTGCGCCGGAATCCGAGCGATTCGTAGAGCCGGATCGCCGAGTACAGGAATGGCGTCGTGCTCAGGTAGATGCGCCGCGCCTTTCGCTCGACGGCCAGGTTGAAGGCCTCGGCGAAGAGGTGGTGCCCGAGCTGGTGACCCCGCGCGGTCGGCAGGACCGCCATGCTCCGGACATAGAGGTCGAGGTCCTTCAGGCCTGCCGAGACCGTGCCCACGGGGAAGCCGCCTTCCTCCGCCACCCAGGTCGGGCCATCCTTCATGCGCTCTCGCACGGCCGACGCGTCTGGCGTCGTGGCCGCGTAACCCGCGCGCGTGTAGAAGCGCTCGACCTCGCGGAATGAATCGAGAAGCAGATGGGCGACTGCCTCGGCATCGACCGCGTTCGCACGCCGGATGGGCATGCATCGAGTCTAGGAGCGGATGACAGGAGCGGATGGCAGGAGCGGATGGCAGGAGCGGAGGAATTATCCTCGGGCGCATGAGCGTGGCCCCACCCACATTCGCCGACGTGCTCGCTGCGAAAGAGTTCCTCGCCTCGCACATCGCGCCGACTCCGCTCGTCCAGCGACCGGCGGTCAGCGCCGCGCTGGATCTCGATGTGTGGCTCAAATGCGAGAGCCTCCTCCCGACCGCGGCTTTCAAGGTTCGCGGCGGACTCAATCTCGTCGGTCGCGATCCGACCGCGAAAGCTGGCGTGATGGGCGCGTCGACGGGAAACCACGGGCAGTCGCTCGCCTACGCCGGCAAAGTGTTCGGCGTCCCCGTCACGATCTTCCATCCCCGCGGCGCGAATCCGCTCAAGCTTGCTGCGATGAGCAATAGCGGCGCAACGCTTGTCGAGCACGGCGTGGACTTCGACGAGTCACGCATCGAATGCGCGCGCCGTGCCGCAGCCGATGGCGTGCGCTACGTCCATTCCGGCGACGAGCCGCTCCTCATCGCGGGTGTCGCGACCGCGGCGCTCGAGGTCCTCGAGACGCTGCCGAGCGCCGAGGTCCTCATCGTTCCGGTCGGCGGCGGCAGCGGTGTCGCCGCTGCGTGCCTTGTTGCGAAGGCCGTGAGCCCGAAGATCGAAGTCATCGGCGTGCAGTCCGACGGCGCGCCAGCGGCGTACCTGTCGTGGCGCGACCGCGCGCCGCGCGTGACGGAGCGCATCAACACGTTCGCCGAGGGTCTCGCGACGCGCGCACCGTTCGATCTTCCGCAGCGGATGATGCGCGAGATGCTCGACGACTTCGTGCTCGTTTCGGACGAGGAGATCTACGCCGCGATGCGCCTGATCCTGGTCGAGGGCCACCTCGTCTCCGAAGGCGCGGGCGCCGCGTCGGTCGCCGCCGCGCGAAAACTGCGCGATCGCCTGCACGGACGGACCGTCGTCTGCTGGGTCAGCGGCGGCAACGCCACGGCCGACTCCCTTGCGCGCGCCCTCGCGTCATGACGGCGTACGTCGTACGTGACCTTCGGCCGCCTGACCACGAGGCCGTCTACCGCTTTCTCTCAGAGGAGGCGTACTGGTCGAAGGGCCAGCCGCGCGAGATCTTCGACCGCGCCATCGCGAACTCGCTCACCTTCGCCGCGTACGCGGTGAACGATCTCGCCGGATTCGCACGCGTCGTGACCGATCACGCAACGTACGCCTGGCTCTGCGACGTGTTCGTCCTCCCATCGCACCGCGGGAACGGCGTGTCGAGGCTGCTGATGGACGCGGTGATGGCGCATCCCGACCTGAAGGTCGTTCGTAACTTCGTACTCGCGACGCGCGACGCGCATGGCCTCTACGAGCGCTACGGATTCGCGCGGCTCGCGCAGCCCGACCGCTGGATGGCCATTCGCCGACCCTATCGCTGACCACGACCCCACCCGTCGCGTCTTGTTAGGCTCGGACGCGTGGACTTCGACCTCACACCCGAACAAGACGAGATCCGCAAGCTCGCGCACGATTTCGCCGACAAGGAGATCGCTCCGGGCGCGCGCGAGCGCGACCGCGCCGAGCGCTTCCCAGCTGATGTGCTCACGAAGATGGCGCCGATCGGTTTTCTCGGCGGCCCCGTGCCGGAGGAGTACGGCGGCATGGGCGTCGATTTCATCAGCCACGCCATCATCACCGAGGAGATCGGGCGCGCCGACTCATCGGTCCGCACCACGCTCAGCGTGCAGATCTCGCTCGTCGAGCTGACGATCCTCAAGTGGGGCACCGAGGAGCAGAAGCGCGCCTGGCTCCCCCGCCTGTGCAAAGGCGAGGTCATCGCATGCTTCGGGCTCACCGAGCCCGCGGTCGGCAGCGACGCGACTCGCCTTCAGGCGACCGCCAAGCGCGATGGGAACGACTGGATCATCAACGGCCGCAAGATGTGGATCTCCAACGGCTCGGTCTCGAAGCTCGCGCTGGTGTTCGCGAACGCCGATCCGAGCAAGGGCCACAAGGGCATCACCGCGTTCCTAATCGATCGCGACAAGAGCCCATACGGAAGTCAGTCGCTGCACGGAAAGCTCGGGCTGCGCTCATCGGATTCGAGCGAGCTCATCCTGGACAACGTGCGCGTCCCGGACAGCGGGCGCCTGGGCGAAGTCGGCGAAGGCTTCAAGATCGCGATGTCCGCGCTCGACTCGGGCCGCTACTCGGTCGCCGCCGGCGCGGTCGGGACGGCGCAGGCCGCGATCGACGCGTCGGTCGCGTACGCGACGCAGCGCAAGACCTTCGGCAAGCCGATCGCCAGCCATCAGCTCGTGGCTGAGCTGATCGCGGACATGGTCGTCGAAACCGAGGCCGCACGACTACTCGTGTGGCGCGCCGGCGATCTCAAGAACAAGGGCAAGCCGAACACCCGCGAGACGAGCATCGCCAAGCTGTACGCGAGCGAGATCGCGCAGCGCGTCACCGACAACGGCATCCAGATCCACGGCGGGTACGGCTTCTCAGATGAATTCCCGGTCGAGCGGTTCTGGCGCGATGCGCGCGTGAACCGCCTGTACGAAGGCACGACCGAGATCCAGAAGCTGATCATCAGCCGTTTCACCACGGGCATCGACGCGATCGGCTGAACCGCGCCACTACGCGCGGCGAAGCTCAGGGAGCACTTGGGCGGCAAGCCGCTCCAGGATCCGCTCGCGGTCGTCGAGCGTCTGCGCACCGCGGGCGCGCGGCCACCCGAGGATGAACTCGGTGATGCCAAGTGGTCGGTACGCGGCCACGATCGCGGGCACCGCTGCCATCGAGACGTACTGATCCAGGCGATAAACGAAGAGCGAGCGCGTGAGCTGACCGGGATGTCTGCCGATCGCGCGGCACGCCTCGTCAAGTATTTCGATCTGACGCCGCGTCTGGGCGACCGCATCGGCGAGCGGCAGAACGTCGGCGCCGTGTGTCGGCTGTCCGCCGAGGGTGCTCCAGATATCCGCGAAGCGCGCCACGCTGTGGATACCCCGACCGCCCTGCGCGGCGACCATGATCTGCGGACGCGGTCGCTGCAGTGGCGGCTCGACGTGCGCGGCACGCATCAGATACGGGCCGTCCTCACGCGTCACTGTCTCGCCGCGTAGAAGCGCATCGAGGATCTCAAGCTGCCGTTCGAGGCGATCGGCGCGCTCTCGTGGCGTCCAGGAAACCCCGACGCCTGCTTCGCCCTTGTCGCTCCCACCGGCTCCGATGCCGATCACCAGCCGACCCGTGGACGCGTGGTCGATGGTCGACGCGCTCATCGCGAGGAGCAGCGGATGCCGAAATGTTATCGAGGTCACGGCCGTACCGATCGTCACCCGCGACGTCTCTCGAGCGAGAACACCGAGGAGCGACCAGGCCTCGTGGTGGATGACGCCCGGGAACTGCATAGGCACTTCATCCGCCACCCATATCGAATCGAAGCCCATCGCTTCTGCGCGCTTCCACCGCTCGACAAGGACGTCGAGGCCATTGGCCTGGGGAAACACGATCATGCCGAACCGAAGCATGCCCAGAGGTTACACGCGCCGGTCGTTCACCCAAGCGTCACTCCATCATCACCGCGCCGCAACGCACGCAGTGGACGACGCACAGAAGCAGGACATGCGCGAGTGGGCGGCACTCAGGTGCGGGACGGCCTGCATCTCCGCGACCGTGTAGCGGTGGTCACGCCGATGCTGTTCGCATGCGCGTCGGGCTGCCAGTAGAGCGCTTCCGGTGAGGTGCGTTTCAGCCGCGACAGCGTCGAGCCACGCAGGCGCATCACGAGATCCCGTAGGAACTCAGCGCTCGTCTCGGGCATCGGCGCCGGCGTCAGCTCCTTCGTCATCCCGAACGACGTACCACCTATGCTCGGTTGAGTTCGATGGAATGGTCAGAAGGCGCAGAGAACCTGCTCACGGCGCTGGCGAAAATGGTCCCCGAGGCGCTGCGCGAGCTCGCGCGCCTCTCGGCGAGGGACGAGGCCGAAGGGGTCGCGTCCGATCGCAAAGCGGACGAAGTGGACGTCGACGACGCGATGCGCGGCTGGATCCGCATGACCCCGCCCGAGCAGCGGAACAGTCTCATCGCGGTCATCGAGAGCCTCGGGCTCGAGCCGGAGCGGTATGCCGAGGATCTCGAGGACGCAGAGGGCTGGGACGACGAGGCTGACGCGGATGACATCGACGATGAGAGCCGCGACGACAGCGAGGGCGAGCCTCCGGCTTGAGCGAAGCGCTATCTCGCGGGTGCTCCAAGGCGCCGCACACGGAATGCGAACGCGGCGAGCCACAGCAGCCCGATGACGACGGAGATGCGCTGCACCAGCCCGCTCGGTCCATTCACGATCCGACCCGCCTCGTCGGCCTGCGCGATGGCGCTCGAGGCGCCGACGATCGCGAGCACCAGCGTGCCACTGACGATCGAATACCCGGGCCACCCCTGCCATCGCGGATCGCCACGGACAACGAACGCCGTCACGAAACAGGCGAGGGCGTTCGACGTGAACGCGACGAGCGCCGCGGCACCGTGGATCGCGCCGTGGGTGGTCTGGGCCTGTGGCACGCCGGGTGGATAGCCGAGGCCTGGATCGGTAACGAAGATCCCCGCGGCCAGGATCGCGGTGCCGTAGACGCCCTGGACGATCGCGATCGACGTCAGCCGCAGACGCGCGAGACCGGCGGCGAAGCCCAGCGCGAGCGTTCCCAGCACGATGAAGTTCGCTATCTGGACGTAGCCCCGGTCGCCAGTCGATAGCTGGCTCACGAAGTTCCGCCACGCGGTGTATCCGGGCCGCGTCGCGCCGTCGAGTAGGAATGTCGCTACGAAGAGTGGCGGCCCGACGACACCGCAGGCTAGAAGCGCGCTCGTCATCGCCCCATCGCGTCGCATCAGGCCAACGTTAAAGGCCGTCGCGACGTCGCGTCCGACGGCCCGTTGATGCGCTAGACGGCCTTCTCTCCAAGGTGCTCGTCGAACTTCGAGCCGAGCCGCGACGCGCCCATGACCTCGCCCATCAGCTGGTGGTACGGCACGCCGGTGAAGAGATGGTGGCTCCGCGTCGGGATGTCGTCGACCGCGTCCCACTCCTTCTTCTGCAGCTCGACGTAGGCCTGCTGCTCCTCTTCCTTGAGGCCCTGCAGCAGCTTGGCGAATCCATACCCGTACGCGTGCTGCGCGGCGAGCGTGATGAACAGGAACTTGTAACCGAGCTCGCCAAGCTGGGCGAAGGTGATCGGATCGGGATCGTTGAACCACTTGAACGAGCTCGACCAGTTGAATGCGAAGCGCGCATCGGGGAAGCGCTTGCGCACCTCGGTCGCGAACTTCTCGGTCGGACCACGGTCGGAGGTCGGGAACTCGCACCACACCAGATCCGGTACGCCGGAGTCGAGGTAGCGGAGCGCGCGCTCGATCGCGAGATCGATGCCGCGCGTCGACTCGGGCGCGTCCATCGCTGAGACCGCGTCGGTGCGCGAGATGATGATGAAATCCTTGCGGCCGAGATCGTCGGCGACCGCGCGCATCATGCGCAGCTTGCCGACCATCTCGTCAGCGCTGATGAGCGCCTTGCCGGCGATGTGCCCGCAGCGCTTCGGCAACACCTGGTCCTCGATGTGCGCCGCGGCGACGCCGGCGTTGACGAACAGGTCCGTCGTGCGCTGCACGTTGAAGAGGTTGCCGTAGCCCCCATCCATGTCGACGACGACGGGCGGGATGTCGAGGTGCTTCGGCTCGACGCCCTTCTCGGGGTCGCCGAGCGCCATCGTGAGCTGGAACTTACGCAGCGCCGTCACTGTGCGTCGGGCGCCATCGGCGATCTCGGGGCCCGTGTACAGATCCATGTCGGTCGTCCCGAGATGACCGATGGCGAACGAATATCCGCTGAAGTAGACGGATTTGAAGCCGTAGTACATGCACAGCTCCGCCCCGTGCGGGTCGTAGACGCCGGGGCCGAAGACGAACGGCTCGGTCTCGAGCAGACGCCGCATCCGCGTCGCGGGGTCCTCGAAGCGCGACGCCGGGACGGTGTAGCCCTCCGGAAGGAGTGGCGTCGGAACGAGCTTGGACGTGCGCACCGGTGCCGGCGCGACCTCCGTCGTCATGACTCGTGCGCCACGGGGCACGAGGTGTCGGGGCACTCGCAGTCCATGGCCTTGCGCATGAGCTGCGCGCTCTCGCGCTGGGATTCGATGCGTTCTTCGATCTCGGTCACATTGGCCTCCTACATGGGTGCGTTCCGCGTGCCCATGTCTGCGTAAGAGGGCAGTTTCCGCGCCAGAGGCCCCATCAGTCCAATTGC
>JANMWW010000143.1:0-3444 GCA_031394155.1 Chloroflexota bacterium
GGCGACGAAGACAAAAACACCGGGCTGCCTCTCGTCAACCTCGCCCTCATCGCGATCAACGTCCTCGTGTTCGTCCTGCTGCAGCTTCCGAGCGACGCGTTCACGATGGGCTTCAGCGTCATCCCCAAAGAGATCACCCACGGCATCGACCTCGTCGGACCGGTCACGGTCCAGCTTCCCGACGGCACGAGCGCGGCCATCGATGAGGCGGCCGGTCCAAGTCCGATCTGGCTCACGCTCTTCACCTCGATGTTCATGCACGGGGGTTGGCTGCACCTCGGCGGCAACATGTTGTTCCTGTTCGTGTTCGGCGACAACGTCGAGCGCGCGCTCGGCCACGTCAAGTACCTCGCGTTCTACCTGGTGTGCGGCGTCGTCGCGGCGTACGCGCAGATCCTCGCGGGCCCAGAGTCGGTGATCCCGAGCCTCGGCGCATCGGGCGCGATCAGCGGCGCCCTCGCCGCGTATCTGGTGTTCTTCCCGAAGAACCGCGTGAAAGTCCTCGTCGGATTCCGTTTCATGACCGAAGTACCCGCGCTGTTGATGATCGGACTGTGGGCGCTGCTGCAGTTCGTGAGCGGGATCGGCTCGATCGCGGTGACGGATCAGACCGGTGGCGTCGCGTACTGGGCGCATATCGGCGGCTTCCTCGCAGGTGTGGTGCTTGCGTTCCTGCTGCGCCCGTTCGCGAACGTCGGGCCCCGCGCGCGTATCGCGGTCTAGAGGATCCGCGCGAGGCGCTCGACGTCATCGGCGACATCGCCGTGGCCGTCGAGCCGATACGCCTGAGACAGAAGCGCGCACTTCTCCTTCGCGACATCGCGCCGGCCGATCGCGCAATCAACTTCGATGAGCAGGCGCTGTGCCTCGCGATCGGTGAAGCCGTGGCCGATGTAGTCGAGCAGCACGTCGGACGCTGACTGGAGCTTGCTGAGCGCGAGCAGGCGGCGCGCTGCGTCGATCACGGCCTCGGTCGCGCGCGGGTCGCGCGCGCCGGTGAGCAGCGCCGCTCGAGAAGCGGCGACCGCCGCGCCATCGACGCCGCTGCCCCTCGCGGGTAGCGCGGAGAGCTGTTGGTCGATGCTGATCGCGGGCCGTGTCGGCCGGCGCGCCACCTTCTGCACGAAACCAGCGCGGGCCAGCATGTCCACCGGCACGTCGAGGTCGGAGTGCTCGGCGTGCGTCACGGTGCTCGCGCCGTTCAGCACGACGGCGGTGTGCGACGCATCCGGGCTGGTGCGCGCCGCGGCCTGCGGCTTGGGCCTCGAGATCAAGCCCGGCTCCGAGCCCCAGTCGAGCTGCGGACGCTGCTTCGCGTCGGGCGCCCGCGGTGCCTCAACGGCGCGCTCAGCCGCGAGTGCGGGAGTCGTGGGCCGCGCGGCCGGACGCGGGGCATCTTCACGTGAGTGCGTACCCGTGACCTTGTCAACGAGCGTCAGGAGTCCCATCAGATCGCCGAGCGTCTCGCGTCCGTATGCCAGCTCGAGCAGCGCGCGTCGCGAGTCGCCGGTCTGCAGCGCGACGTCGACGAAGCGCGCGTACTCCGCGACGGCGCCGGCCATGTCGCCCTGATTCGCGAGCGCGGCCGCCAGCCGCCGGTGGGCCGACAGGTCCGCGGGAACGACCTCAACGGCAGCGGCGAGAAGCGAGACGGCCGTCGCTCGGTCTCCCACACGACCGTACTTCGCCGCGCCTTCGCGCAGGGTGTTCAGCGCCGCTCCGTCATCTTCGAGCTCGTGCTGCGTCCGCGCGAGCTGGACGTACGCGTACGTGTCGCCGTGCTTCTCCACGAGCTGCCTGAAGGCGATCTCCGCCTGCCGAAACTTGCCGCTCGAGAGCAGCTTGTCGGCCGCTTCGATCGCGAGCCGGTGCCCCCCACGCTGCGGCGAGGCCGGCGCGTTGCAGCGCGCGAGGGCGTCAGCGAGCTCGGACGCCTTCGCGGGACCCATGAGTCGCGTCGCGTGCTCGCGCACGTTCCGCGTGAGCAGGATGACCTCCGCACCCGTGACGGTGTTCGCGTTCACGCCCAGCGCGCGAAGCTCGGACGACAGGAACTGCTGGGCGGCCGGGCCGAGATAGCCCTTCGCCACGCCGAGCATCGACTGCGCGAGCGCGTTCAGTCGTCGCCTCCGGCGCCTTCATCCGCGAGCGCGTAGAACCGGAGCGCATTCAGCATGCGGTCGAACGCCGACGCAACTTCGCGCGTGATGTCGTCGCCCGAGCGCGTGTCGAAGCGCGCGACGCGAAGGTCGACATCGCCGGTAGACACGGCTGTCGCTTCGCCGACGAGTTCGCGAAGCGGTCCGACGAGAGAACGCGTGAGCAGGACGCCGATCACCATCGACAGCAGGAGCCCGATCGCGACGACAGACAGCGCGTTGAACGTCGCGTCATCCGCCGACTTTGTGTAGGTCGCCAGCGGGACCGCGAGCACATAGGCCCAGGGCTTCGCGACCAGCCGCGTGACGACGCCGCGCTCCTCAGTCGGGCCCGCGCCGTAGGCGAAGGCGGACTTTGCCGTGACACCCTTCGGCAGGACATCCAGCGCGCTCTTGAGTGTGGGCAACGGATCGATCACCAGCTGATCGGGTGTCTTCAGACCGAACCGCTTGTCGGCGACGAGCTTCGTCACGGTCGCGGGATCGATCGGCGCGATCGGGCGGTAGATCAGTAGCTCCGCCTGGTCGCGGTGACCCTTGGTCTCCGACACGGCGAGACGGATGCCGTAGTCGTCGACCAAAAAGCCGTGCGCACCCATGCCCACGGATCCCGCGTCAGTCTCGACGATGTCCCACACCGCGGCCAGGTTCACGCGGGTACGTACGACGGCGAGAACGACCTTTCCGTCGGTGACTGGCGCCGAGAAGAACAGCGCGGGGCGGTTGGTGATGACGGAGTAGCTCGGGTCGCTGATGTAATACGAGCCCTTCATCGCGCTGGTGAAGTACTCGCGGAACTTCACGCTCGTACCTTCATCGGTCTTGACCGAGGCAGCCACGATCGTGCCGCTCGGGTCGACCACGGCGACGCTTTCGTACTCGGGCGCGCGCGCCGCGGCCGCGGCGAGCGCTGCGCGGGCCGCGTCTTTCGCGTCGGGATCGGTGAGGTTCTGCCCGAAGCGGACGATGTCCGGAAGCTTCCCGACGAGGACGATGTCGCCCAGGCGGCTCTGCAGGTACGCGTCGATCGCGCTTGCGGTGGAAGTTGATCGCTGCTCGATATTGGTGACGCCGAGCGCGGTCAGGTCACCGCGCGTGCTCTGGATCGAAACGGCGGACACGAGCGCGATCGGAACGACACCGACGACGAGAAGCGCCGCCAAGACCTTGTGCCAGAACCGCGGTCGCAGAAATGACATCTCCCCTGCCCTCTACGCGCCACGTGAGGTAAAGGCGCGTGCGGCAACTCTGCGAATACGCAGGCGAGCGCGCGAGTCACCCGAAC
>JANMWW010000266.1:0-5463 GCA_031394155.1 Chloroflexota bacterium
CCGGGTCATCGACATCCTGCGCGAGATCGGCCCGCGCGTTGAGACGCTCCGTGAGCAGGTCACGCGCTGGACCGAGTACGAGCACGTGCGCGCCGAGCTTCGCCGGCGCGCGCTCCGCTGGTACAAAGCTTCCTTCGGCTCGACGGCCGAGACGCGCGCCTCACTCGCCGCGCAGATCGAAGGCGTGGATCGAGAGATCGCGCGGCTCGCGGACTTTGTCTCCGAAGGCGAGTCCCTTTCTCTCGGCACCGACGAGGAGCTGCGCGATGCGCGCGAGGAGGAAGAGAAGCGCCGCATCGCCTCGGGTGACGCATCGGCCGCGGAGTCGTCGCTTCGGGAGCGCGTCGCGGCGCTCCAGGCGAGCCTCGAGGCGATCAGTGCCGAGCGCGACCGAACGCGGACCGCGCTTGCCGCGTTGCCGGCGGAGCTCTCGTCGTTGCGCGGGCGGCGCGAGAAGATCGAGCAGGAGGCCACCGACGCGGCGCGCCAGGCTCGAGAGTCCGCGGACACGGCCAGAGTGGCGGAAGAAGAGGCCTCGCGGACGCGCATTGCGTTGGCTGAGGCGCGCGCGGCACGCGTCGAGTCGGAGCGTGCGCACCTCCTCAGGGAGAACGACGAGGTCCGCATCGCGGATGAGGAGCGAGGCCTTCTCGAGCGGGACGAACAGCTCGCGCGCAGCAACGCCGAGATCGCGCGCGGACGAGCCGAGCACGAGCGCGAGCGGAGTCGCCTCGCCACCGAGCTCGAGCGCGCTCGCGAGACCGTGGCCGGCTCGGCGCGCGCTGCCGAGTCGGCGGCCGGGCGCGCCGGTGCCGCGCGCAACGACCTGCAACGCATCGACGGCGACCTGGCGCTGCTTCGCGGGCAGACCACCGCCCTGCGTGAGGCTGCCGAGCGCGCCGACTCCGAGCTCGCGGCTCGTGACGCCGGGACCGCGAAGCCGGCGCTGCCGTCCGGATTCAAGTGGCTGCACGAGCGCATCAGCGTTCCGGCTGAGGTGACGCTCGCGCTCGGGGAGAGCGTCGCGAGTGTCGACTCGAAAGAGGCGAAGGATCTTCCGGCGCCGAAGGGCACGCGCCGTGCGGCCGAGGGCGTCGCGATCTTCCTTGCATCCGATGACGCGACCGCGATCGCGGCCGCTGCGGGCTTGCGCGGTGGGATCGTGGTGTCTCCGACAGGACTCTTCGTGCTGCCGGGTCTCGTGCGTCACGCCGATCAACGCCGAAAGGCCGACCACGACGCGCGCACGCAGCTGCGCGGAATGTCCGCCCGCCTGCGCGAGGAGCTTGCCGCATCCGAGCGCGCGCTTGCGCAGCTTCAAAAGGAGCGCAGTGAGGCCGAGGGACGTCTCGCGGATCTCGATGAGCGCCTCACGGCAGCGCAGAAGTCGCGCGGCGACGCGGAGCGCGTCGTCGACGGTCTGGCGACAGCTGATGCCGATGTGCGCGACCTCGTCCGCGTCGCGGATGCTCGCGCAGCTTCGGTCGAGCGCGAGCGCGCCGAGATCCATGGCCGTCGGGAGCGCCTCAATGCCGATCGCACGATCGCGGTATCGGCGCGCGCGAAGGCTGGCGACCTCTTCGGGATCGCGGAGCGCGGAGAGCAGACCGCGGGCGACGCGCACGGCGAGGCGACGCGCCGTGCTGAGGCTGCGCGCTTGGATTCAGCCACGAGCGAGGAGCGGCGTTCGTCGCTCGTTCGCCTTCGCGACACGCTCGACGAGCAGGTGGCCGCGACCGAGAAGCGGATCGCCGACGACGAGGACCGCCTGCGCGCACTTGCGTCGCAGGAGCGCGACTCGCGCACGCGGATGGACGTCGCGCAATCCGAGCTGGGCCACGCGACGGCCGAGGCGCGCGAGGCCGAGCGGACCGCCGAGCTCGCGCGCCAGCGCGCTCTCGCCGCCGAAGGATCGCGTCGCGAGTCAGAACAGCGCCTTGCAAAAGCGCGCGAGCGCCTCGCCGAGCTGCGAGGCGAGCGAGGCAAGCTCGCGGTGGAAGAGGAGCGTGCCTCGGGCTCGCTCCGTCTGCTCGAGGAGCAGGTCCGCGCCGAGCTCGGTCTCCCCGAGGACGAGCCGCTGCCCGATCCGACCACGCTCGAGCTCGAGGACGATGGCGAAGAGAAGGAGAAGGGCAGCACGCTCGCTGCATTGACGCGCCTTCGCCGGCGGATGATCGCGCTCGAGCCCGTGAACCCGCTGGCC
Organism: Chloroflexota bacterium; assembly: GCA_031394155.1. GTDB lineage: Bacteria > Chloroflexota > Limnocylindria > P2-11E > P2-11E > CF-39. Next base: position 2,204 of record JANMWW010000266.1, read on the forward strand.
GCGACCGAGCTCGCCGACATCGGTCAGCGGCACGAGTTCCTCTCGACGCAGAAAGCAGATCTCGAGAAGGCCATGACCGATCTGCGCTCTCTCGCCGACGATCTCGCCTCGACGATCGCTGAGCAATTCGCGACCACGCTCATGGCAGTCGATCGCGAGTTCGGCGTCTTCTTCCAGCGGTTGTTCGACGGGGGTCAGGCGTCACTGCGCACGTCGGAGGACCCCGACGAGCCGGGCATCGACATCTACGCGCGCCCGCCCGGCAAACGCATCGGATCGCTCGCGCAGCTCTCCGGTGGAGAGCGCGCGCTTACGGCGACGGCGCTGCTTCTCGCGATCCTACGCGTGAAGCCGACTCCGTTCTGCGTGCTCGACGAGGTCGATGCGGCACTCGACGAGCGCAACGTCGGGCGCTTCACCCAGGCGCTCCGCGAGCTGACCGATCGCACGCAGTTCATCGTCGTCACACACAACCGCGGCACGATCGAAGCGGCCGACATGCTCTACGGCGTCTCGATGGACGAAGGCGGCGTCTCGAAGATCATTTCGCTCAAGCTCTCGCAGCTCGACGAACAGCGCGCAAACGCCGGTTAGCGTGTCGCCCGTGCGGGTCGGCTGATGGTCAGGTGGCGTCGTGCCGCGGTCATGCTGTGCTGGCTCGTCGCCGCGGGCTGGGGTCTGTACTACTTGATCGCGGTCGCTCCGTCGTCCGTGCCCTTTGTTGGAGTCGCGCTGCTGCATTTCATCATCGGCTATGCCTGGGGCAAAGGCGTGATGGCGCAGCCGATGACCATTCGCATCGCGCTGCTGGGCATCTTCCTCGCGGGCGTGTTCACGCGCCTGTCGCTCGGCGTCGGCACGAGTGAGTCCTACTTCTTCTGGGCCGGCCCCCTCGCCGCGGGAGCACTCTCTGATTCGACGAGCTCGCGGAATGTCCTCTACTCGGGCGCGGCGTTCGTCATTGGCTACCTGCTCATGAGCCTCTTCTATCTGAACCCGTAGCGTGTACGCATGAGCTTCCAGCAGGCGCTCACGAAGACGCGCGGTGGATTCCTCTCGCGCCTTTTCGGGCGAAAGGCGGAAGAGCCCATCACGCCGGAATTCCTCGACGAGCTAGAGGAGGGGCTGCTGCGCGCGGACCTCTCCGTGTCACTGGTGGATCCGTTGATGGCCCAGGTCCGCGACCTGGTGGCGACGGGCGAGCTGAAGACGGTGCCAAAGGCCATCGACGCGGTCCGCGACGTGCTCGTCGCCGAGCTCTCGGCGAAGGACGCGTCCCTCGCGGTCACGACCGCTCGCCCACGTGTGATCCTCGTCGTCGGCGTCAACGGGAGCGGGAAGACAACCTCAGCGGCGAAGCTCGCGAAGCGCCTGAAGGACGCGGGCGAGACGCCGCTCCTCGCCGCCGCGGACACCTTCCGCGCCGCCGCGACCCTGCAGCTCGAGACCTGGGCGATGCGCATCGGCGTTCCGATCGTGTCCGGACGTCCCGACGGTGATCCGGCCGCCGTGGTGTTCGATGCCGTGAACGCGGCGATCGCGCGCGGCAACTCGATCGTCATCGCCGATACGGCGGGGCGTCTCCACACGAAGGGTCATCTGATGGATGAGCTCGGCAAGATCGTCAAGGTGACCGGACGCGCGCGCGAGGGCGCACCCGACGAAGTGCTGCTCGTGCTCGATGGCACCGCGGGACAGAACGCCATCCAGCAGGCGCGCCAGATTTTGAAGGACGCGAACGTGACCGGACTCGTCATTACGAAGCTGGATGGCACCGCGAAGGGCGGCGCGGTGTTCGCGATCGTGCACGAGCTTGGTCTCCCGGTGAAGTTCCTCGGCGTCGGCGAGAAGGCCGAGGACCTCGTGCCGATGGACGCGCGCGCATTCGTCGATGCCCTCTTGCCGCATGCCTCGTGACGCGGCGCGCCCTTAGAGTGGGCACATGGCAATAGTTCGTCTGCGTCCCGACGATCTCCGGCGCGCGATCACTGAGAACGCGCTGACGCTGCAGTTCCAGCCGCAGGTCTACGTGCCGACGGGCAAGCTCGTCGGCGCCGAGGCGTTCGTGCGCTGGCCTCACCCCTCATACGGCATGATCGGACCGAGCGACATCATCCCGCTCGTCGAGCTCGGCCGCTTCCACGCCGAGTTCGATCGGTGGGTGATCACCGCGCTGTGTGAGCAGATCAAGCGCTGGGATGCGGAAGGGTTCGACGTACCGATCGTCGCCGCGAATCTCTGGTCGCAGACGCTCCGCTCTCCCGACGTCGTTGAGATGGTCAGCAAGATCGTGATCGCAAGCGGCGTGCGCGCGGACGTCGTCGAGATCGAGGTGCCGAACGGCACGATGCGCGATCCGGCTCTGGCTGAGGCAGCGCGCCGCCTTCGCGTGCTTGGCGTGCGCGTCGCGACGGAGGAGCTCACGGATCGCGCGCTCGCATCCGCGGCATCCGACTTCGACACGCTCAAGATCGGCTACCCGATCGTGCGCGAGCTCGGGGTCGCCGGCAGCGACAGCCCCGCCGCCGTCACAGCGGTCGTCGACGCGGCGCGCGCGGCTGGCGCGCGAGTGGTCGCTGACAGCGTCGAGCTGGAAGAGCAGGAAGAGGCGCTCGTCGCGCTCGGCTGCGAGGTCGTCCAGGGATATCTCTACGGCCCAGAGGTCTCGGCGGCCGAGCTCAAGACGCTCGCGGCCGTGGGTGTCCGACCCGCCGCGGAGTGAGCGCGGACTGGGTCGTCCTGTTCATCGGCGGCCCATCCTCGGTCGGGAAAACGAGCGCGGCGAAGCGCATCGCAACGATCTCCGGCGCGACTCTCCTTCAGGCGGACGACGTGTGGCTCGCGCTCAAGCGGGCGATCGATCCGAAGGACAGCCCGCTCCTGCACACACTCTCGACGCCAGACTTCTGGCGCCGTCCAGCGGCTGAGCTCGTCACCACGAAGCGCGAGCTCGCCGAGCTGATCTCGTCCTCGCTCGAGTTCGTGGTCGCGACGCACCTGTGGCAGGACGATCGTGTGGTCATCGAGGGTGTGTGGATCACGCCGGAGTTCGCGGCGCGGCCCGTGTATCACGGCGTGTCAGCCGGCGAGCGTCGGCGCGCCGCGTTCGTCATCGAGGTCGATGCCTCGCACATCCACCAGACGATGCTCGCGAAGCGCGGTGCCTTCGGTCACTGGACCGACGCGGATCGGAAGGTGTTCGCGGCGACGGAGGCCACGTACGCGCGGTGGCTGCGGACGCAGGCGCTCATGCGCAACGT
>JANMWW010000285.1:0-2377 GCA_031394155.1 Chloroflexota bacterium
CATCGCCTGGTACGTCGGCGCCGGCGCTGGCGCGATCTCTTCCTCCTCGATGAGCTCCGTTGACGGGAGACCCTGCTCTTCGACCTCGATCTCGTTGCGCGGCGCCTCGATCAGCGGCGCCGGCTCGTGTCGAAGGGGCGCGGATGCAGCGGACGCCGAAGCGGGGCGCGCGGCCTCGGTGTGACGGATGTCTTCGACGATCTCCTGGAACAGTCCGCGGAGCGCCTCGCTCGCGACCGACCGGAGCTCGCTCGCCACGTGATCAGAGGAGAGCGGGCGTGCCGAGACAGCTGCGAGACCGCTGCGGCGCTGCGTCGCGATCTCGTCCTGGAGCGTGTCACGCTCGTCGCGCAGGCGCTCGATCTCGTTGAGCAGCATGCGGCGCTCTTCACGTGCTTGCTCGAGGATCTGCTGGGCGGTGATCTCGGCGCGCTCGCGGATCTGGTAGGCGGCGCGCAGGGCGCCCGAGAGCGCATCCTGGATCTGGGGATCGTTCTCTTCGTAGATGGCGATGCGCTTAGTCGCCGACTCGAGCTCGGCGGAGAGCAGCGCAACGCGCTTACTCAGCTCGCTCACGCGTCCGGAGAGCGTGGCGATGATGTCCTCACCGCCGTGCACGCGGCCTTCCAAGGCGTACCGCCTTTCTTCGCTCACCAACTCCCCGCGTGTGCGTGAAATGTACACAATCCTGGCAACCAGAAGTAGCATCGCCGCATCGTCCGCGCGAAGGTGCTGCTCATCGTTTCCCATCCGGTCGTGGGTGCCGGGCTCGAGACACTTCTTCGTCTGGAAGACCGCTTTCAGGTCAAACGCGTGCTTCGCCTCACCGATACTCCTCCGCTACTCGCCGAGTGGCAGCCAGACGTCGTTCTGCTCGACGGTGCCCTCCTACAGGACGGCGAACGTCCTCGGTTGGGCATCCCGACGGTCGTCTTGTCGGGCGGCGCCGTCGACGGTGAGGGTTTGGTGCTGGCGCTCGAGGACGATGCGCGCGGTTGGCTGCGGAAGGACGCGACCGCCGACGAGCTCGGTGCCGCACTTGACCGCGCGCTCGGCAGGCCACGGCTTGCCGCGTCCGTTCAGGTCGCCGCGCTCGCCGCGATCGTTATCGGCGTACTGCTCGCCTGGGGGTACCTCGCCCTCCGGTCATCGGGCTAGGCTCACTGCATGGCCGGCAGCGACGACAAGGGGAAGGGCTCCAAAGGCAAGGACAAGAAGGACAAGAAGGTCGACGAGGCGGTCGTCGATCTCGCCGGCCGCATCGGTTCGCGCGCGCCGGAGGCCGATGTGGCGCTTCCGCAGCGTCTTGATGGCCCGCTTCCATCGCGACGGGCGTCCGACCGTCCGGCGCTCATCGGCGCCGACGAGCCGACGTCGCAGTTCAAGCTGACCCCGCCTGCATCCGAGATCAAAGCTGAGCCGACCGCGAGCGATGCGATCGCATCCCCGCGCACCGCGCCCGCATCGGGCGAGATCGACATCGTCGTCACCCCGCTGCCGACACCCGATGACTGGCACCGCTTCGAGCTCGCGCTGCGTCGCGTGCGCGGCGTGAGCCAGCTCCGGCCCGAGTACTACCGCCACGGTGTCGCGAAGATGCGCGTCCACTGGGAGGGCAAAGACCGTCTCGCGCAGGCGCTGCGCTCAGGCATCCCGGGCTATCGGGTCCGCATCATCGGCGAGGATCGGGGCACCATCCAGATCCTCGTCTCGTCCGATAACGAGGAACGCCGCCCCGGCTGATGCACGCCGGGCCCGATCGTGCATACCACCTAGACTCGCCACATATGGCTGACCTCGAAGCGCGCGCCAAGCGCGTCCTCTCGCCGGTCCTCGGTCACTACTCCTGGCTGCCGGTCGACCGGGGCGAGGGGAGCTGGCTGGTACTGGACGGTGGGCGCCGCGTGTTGGACCTGACGTGTGGAATAGCGGTGACTCCAATTGGCCACGCGCATCCGAAAGTGGTCGCCGCCGTCGTCGCGCAGGCGCAAAAGCTGTCGCACATCTGCGCCGGCGTCGCGCTCTACGAGCCGAACGTCGCGCTGGCCGAGGAGCTGATCACAGTGACCCCATCCGGGCTCGACATGGTGTTCTTCGGCAACAGCGGCGCCGAGGCGATCGAAGGATCGATCAAGCTGTCGCGCCAAGTGACGAAGCGTCAGGCGGTGATCGTCTTCCGAGGTGGATTCCACGGACGCTCCACCGGCGCGATGGCCGTCACCACTGCCAAAGCGGCCTACCGTCGGGGTTATGGCGCGCTTCTCCCCGACGTGTACATGGCGCCCTTCCCGTATCCCCTCGCGTGTCCGATCACGCCCGCGCACGACGCCGAGGCGTGCGCGCAGCACTGCCTGGCGGAGCTCGACGTGCTCCTCGA
>JANMWW010000300.1:0-5010 GCA_031394155.1 Chloroflexota bacterium
CCGCAAGCTCGCGCTCGGCCCGGCGGTCGCGTTACAGCCCGAGCGTCGCGATCAGCGCGGCGTGGGTGCGCTTGTCGGGTCGAAGCGCGCGCATGAGCGGCGGCGCGCGCAGCGACGCGACCAGGTCGGTGCGCCCGACGATGATGCCCGCCTGCGGACCGCCGAGCAGCTTGTCGCCGCTGAACGTGACCAGATCCGCGCCGGCTTCCACCGCTTCCGCGACGGTCTGCTCGCGCGCCAGGCCGTGGCGGGCCGTGTCGAGGAAGGTCCCGCTGCCAAGATCGTGGATGAACGCAACGCCTCGCTCCTTCGCGACTGACGCGAGCGCGCGGTCCTCCGGCCGCGCGACGAAACCGATCACCTTGAAGTTGCTCGCGTGCACGCGAAGGATCGCGCCCGTCTTCGGCGTGATCGCTGCCGCGTAGTCCTTGACGTAGGTGCGGTTCGTCGTGCCGACCTCGACGAGCTTCGCGCCGGAACGGCGCAGCACGTCCGGGATCCGGAAGCCGCCGCCGATCTCGACCAGCTCGCCGCGCGCGACGATCACTTCCCGGCCCGACGCGACCGCCGCGAGCGCAAGGAGCACCGCAGCGGCGTTGTTGTTCACGACGACGCCGTCCTCCGCGCCTGAGAGCTCGCGTAGCAGCGCGGAGGCGTGGCCGTGGCGCTCGCCGCGCCGGCCAGCGATGAGGTCGTACTCGACGCTCACGGCGGCGGCGGCATCCGCGATCGCCGCGATCGCCGCAGGCGCGAGCGGCGCGCGCCCGAGGTTCGTCTGAAGAATTACGCCGGTCGCGTTGAGCACTCGCCGGAGCGAGCGTTCGTCGCGAACGGCGATGCGTTCGCGCGCAGAACGCGCGATGTCCGCTGGATCAGCTGCAACGGCGGACGCGCTCTGCGCTTGGCGAGCCTCCACGAGGACGTCGCGCACCGCGGCGACGAAACGCGCCCTCGGTACGTCGACCTCGCCCGCGGCGCGGACGACCGCGTCGACCGATGGCAGGCGCCGGCGCGCATCGGTCTTCACCGCGCGAGCACCGTGAGCGCCCGCGGCCGAACGCGGATCGCGAGTCCCGCCGTGCGTGTCGCTTCGCCGTCGGCCTCCATCGGCTGCGGATCATCGAAGTCGACATCGATCTCGCTTGCGCGGAATGCCAAGACGGTGCGGCCATCGACGTGCGTGCCGCGATACAGCTTCGCGAGAGCGACGAGGCTCGCCCAGGTTCCCAGGTCGCCACCGACGACGATGTCGAGCATCCCGTCGTCGAGCTTCGCGTCGGGCGCGACGTGCATCCCGCTGCCGAAGTGCGTTCCGTTCGCCGCGACGACCATGAGGTGCTTTCCGCGGCGCATCGTCCCGTCGATGCGCACGCGCATCTCGCGCGGCCGATACGTCGCGATGGAGACGATCGAACCGACCACGTAGCCGAGAGTCGGACCGACGACGCGCGAGCTCGCGAGCACGCGCTCCGCGACATGCCCGTCGATGCCGACACCGGCGGCGTTGAGGAAGACGCGGCCGTTCACTTCGCCGACATCGATCCGACGCGGGCGGGCGCTCGCGAGAAAGGCGCCGAGCTGCGCGCGCTTGCGCGGATATCCGAGCGCACGGGAGAAGTCGTTCCCCGAGCCGATCGGAAAGAGACCGAGCGCGACATCCGTTCCGACCAGTCCGTTCGCCACCTCGTTCGCGGTGCCATCTCCGCCGACGGCGATTACGCGTTCGTAGCCGTCCTCGACCGCGTGCGACGCGAGGCGCGCGGCCTCGCCCGGACCCGGCGTCGTGACGACGTCGACGCTCAGGCCGGCGCGAGCCATATCCGCGGCGAAACTTGGGGCGATCTTCGCGCCGGTGCCTCGGCCGGCGGCGGGGTTGACGATCGCGAGCGTGCGCGCGCGGTTCACGCGCTCGGCTCCAGCGCCTTCTTCACGGCCTGCTGCTCTTCGTCCGACAGCGAATAGGTCGAGCGGCCCGCACGCACGGGCTTCGCGAAGACGCGCGTCTCGGTACGGCTGTGAAGGCTCGAGACGACGAGGCCATTGCCCTCGGCGTCGAGCAGGGCGATGGCGAACGACTGATCGCCACCCGCGTCGGAGAACGGGTTGTAACGGATGACGCCGACCTTTTGGATCGAACGCTGCGTGATCGCCTCGAGCTCCTTGTGCAGCTTGTTCAGCGCATCCAGCCGGCCGGAGAGGCCGTCGAGGCGCTGGGCCTGCTGGTCGAGGATCTGATCGAGGCTGGTCGTCTCGCCGCCGGTCAACACGCGCCGCAGGCGGCTGCGCAAACGGGCTTCCGAGCGCTGCAGCAACGCGACCCAGACGATGAGCAGCGCCACGACGGCAGCGAGTCCGACGACGAGCATCGTCTGCGTGGATTCGTCGAGTGTCACTCGCGGACGATACCCGGAACGGTATGCTGGAGCCTCCACATGGCGAAACGGCACCGCACCCGACCACGCCAGCGCCGCCCGGCCGAGGCAATGCATCGCACTGCGACGCCGCGCGTCGAGCGCGAAGCAACGCCGGTCACGCGCACGCTGGCGCATCGCCCGGTCCGCGGCAGCCGAACGGGCTACTCACGCGCGATGGGTACGCCCTCAGGCGCGCTCGAGCGCTCCGCGATGCTCGAGCGCAACTTCATCTCGAAGGATTTCCGGCGTCTGGCGATCGTCGTAGGCATTGCCATCGCGCTGCTCGTGATCTTCGGCGTGCTCGAAGGTGTCGTCCTCAAGTAAGGGCTGTTGGCTCAGCTGGTTAGAGCGCTGCGTTCACATCGCAGAGGTCGCTGGTTCGAATCCAGCACAGCCCACCGGCGCCGCACTCGGTGCCGAAGTCGCTGACGCAATCGATCCACCTGGCCCCTCCCCGATCGAAAGCGACCAGCCTCCGCGTAACGCCGCGTCACACCGCCCAGCACACAACGGTCCAGCCCGCCGTCGCGGACGCGGCGCAGAACTGGATTAGTCGCGTACGCTCTGTCGAAAGGAGCACTGAATGGCGTTTCGTGTTCACACGGGCCTCGCTGCGGTCTGCGCTCTCACGGCGATTGTGCTCGTCTCGCTCGGAGCGTTCTCGTCCGTCATTGCTGTAGCGCTGGCCGTCGTGTTCGCGCTGGGGGCAGTCGTCGCGAGGAGCCTGAAACCATCAGGCCGCGAGGCGCATCAGGTCTAGGGCCGCCGTCCCGGACGCGCCATGTGCGACTGGGTGCCTCTGGCGGGTTCGAGCGGCTACGGACCGTCGGGTCCTACCCGGGCATAGCCGAGGCCGGTCGCCTTGTCAGCGCCGAAGACCAGACACGTCTTGTCTGTGAACCAGATTTCAATCTCGTCGGCCTCAGTCTTCAGGATGACGCGTTCGATGGTTAGCCCGCGAAGGTCGTCGTTGAGGTCTCGTTCGCTGTGCCAGTCCTTGTACGGTTCGCTCGGTTTCACCATGTACCTTCTCCCCGATATCTAGGCGCGGTTCCCAGAATCATGCGGCCCGTCTAGGACGCGGCTTCGGGTGGATGCGGTTGAGTTGAGCGGCGGCCCGCACAAGCGACTACGCACTGGACGGCCCTGAGCGGCCCTGACGGCAATCAGCCAGCCAGCGTCGCCTCAAAGTTTCGCCACTCCTCTACACCGAGTGCGTAGACACGAAGTGCGGCATCGGAGGGGTCTAGTCCAGCACAGCCCACCAGAACACGTCGCGCTACTCCCAGAGCGGTCGAACTTCGATGGTTCCCGTCTGCGCGACCGGATGTGCGGCCGCGATCTCGACCGCTTCCTCGAGGCTTCCGCACTCGATGATGTCGAATCCGCCGACCGCTTCCTTTGTCTCGATGAACGGCCCGTCCCTGACGATGGACTTCCCGCCACGGACACGGACCGTGCGGGCCCGGCGCGGCGGAGCGAGCTGGTCGCCGGTCACCCAGATGCTCCGCGCCTGAAGATCGTCGAGCCAAGGGAAGCCCTTCGGCTCGGATGCAGCGGTCGGATCTGGCTCGGTCTGAGCGTCCATCCTCTTCGAATCCCAGCAGACCAGCAGCATGAATTTCATCGCGTCTCCTCTCGGGCGTTCGGTACCCAGCCTTACCCATTGACGACGAACCTGCCGAGGCGAAATCGACATTCCCGCAGCCCAGGTTGCGTCGCGCGTTGTCGGCGCCTAGTGTCGCGGCGCGTATGGCCAAGGATGAGCGCGTCGAGCTCCTTCGGAAAGTCCACCTCTTCAACGGCTGCACCGACAAGCAGCTGGCCTTCATCGCGACCCGGGTCGAGGACGTGGACGTGCCTGCCGGAAAGGTCCTCTGCACGGAAGGCGCGAGCGGCGGAGACTTCTTCGTGGTCGTGAGCGGCGCCGCCAAGGTCGAGCGCGGCGGCAACACGCTCGATGAGATGGGTCCGGGTGCGTTCTTTGGCGAGATCGCGCTCATCGATCAGGGGCCGCGAACCGCGACCGTGACTGCGACATCGCCGATGCGTCTCATCGTCCTTGGACCCGCGCAATTCCGCGACGTGCTCTCCGCGGATCCTCAGATGGCGCGGCAGCTGCTCTACGCGGTCACGAAGCGCCTGCGCGCAGCTGGTCCTCCCCCAGCCGACTAGCCTCGCTCGCGCGTTACGGCTCTCGCGGCGCCGGTGCGCGGTCCGGCAGCAGCCACGGGAGCGCTTCGGCCATCGGCTCGACCAGCGTGACGTACTTGTCGCGCGGGAGATGGTCGCGGGCAAGGAGCGCAAGGGCCGCTCCGAACGCCGCGCGCTCAGCCTTGTGCCCCATGTCGCCGTGTTTCGCTTTCCAGCTGACAAGCGCGCCCTTCGATTCCGTCAGGCCGAAGAGCGTCCGGCGGAGCTCTTCCCAGCGCGGACCGAGGTCGTGCTTCTCGATCTGCGCGAGCGCCTCACGCTCGGCCTCGCGATACGCATCGAGGCCGCCGCGCTCGTGCCGATCCCAGCCCCAGGCCGCGCGCTCGATCCCATTGACGTCGAAGGTACGGAGATCCGCGGTGAGGCGATCGAGCTGGCCTAC
>JANMWW010000343.1:0-10915 GCA_031394155.1 Chloroflexota bacterium
GTCTCGGCAGCCGTGATCATCGCGGACAAGAGCGACGTGCATCGAAGCCGCGTGCGCAACCCGAAGACGACCGCCTTCGACATCCACGACCGCGTGAACTACGCCGCGACTGCCAGCGAGATCAAGGTGAGCCGCAAAGAGAAGCTCATCACGCTCGAGCTGCAGATCGACACTGAGGTCGCGCCGATCATGGAGTACTTCGAGATCTTCCTGCCGCGCATGATGCTGAGTCGACGTGCCGCGGAGTTCCTCCGCTGTAATTTCGCGCTCGTGATAAATAAGGTGCGGCTGCTCTGAGGACGCGCCCCTCGTTGCGCGAGGCGCGATCGGCCTAGCGTCGCTTGCGTCTCTCGCTCGGCTGTGGGCACACGCCAACGCCGTCCGCCAGGACACCGCGCGCGGGTCGCGTTGGCGGGCCCAGGCCTCGCTCGACCCGCAAGACGACGCTCTCCGCTCGCGCCGTCGCCCACCTCAATGGACACGTCCTGACTCGTCGCCCGGGGCTCGCTTATCCTCGATTGCGATTCGGGAGGGCTCCCTACATGCCGACGACGCGCGCCCGCCGCACAGCACATGTCCGCGATGCCATCGCCGCAGGTGGCGTTGTATTGCGCGGCTCCGGGGACGCGGTCGAGGTCGTCATCGCCGGGCGCGACAGTGACCGAACGTGGGTCTTTCCAAAGGGGACACCGGACCGCGGCGAGACCATCGAGCAGACCGCCCTGCGGGAGGTGCGCGAGGAGAGCGGGCTCGACGTCGACATCGTCCGGCCGATCGGCACGCTCGACTACTGGTTCGCGGTGCCTGGTGAGCGTGTCCACAAGATCGTCCACTTCTTCCTCATGACGCAACGCGGAGGAGATCTCTCGCGGCACGACCACGAGTACGACGTCGTTCGCTGGGTCCCCGTCGCGGAAGCGCGTCGGCTCCTGACGTACGACACATACCGCGACATCCTCGATCGCGCGATCGACGCCGCGCGTGAGGCCGCATGAGCGTTGACGCGGGACTGCGGCGCACGCCCCTGTACGAGAAGCACCGCGCGCTCGGCGCGAAGATGGTGCCGTTCGCCGGGTGGGAGATGCCCATCCAGTACGCCGGCATCGTCACCGAGCATCGCGCGGTTCGTGGCGCGGCCGGACTCTTCGACCTCTCGCACATGGGCGAGTTCTTCTTCGAAGGTGCCGGGGCGCTCCGCGCGCTCGATGGGCTGATCTCCAGCGACATCGCCGGATTGGAAGTTGGTCACGCGCGGTACGGCTTGCTCACCAGCGAGCGGGGCACGATCGTCGACGACGTCATCACGTATCGCGTCGGCCCCGAGCGGGTCATGGTCGTTGTGAACGCGTCGAACATCGACAAGGATGCTGCGCACATCCGGCGCCACCTGCCGCGCGACGTGCGCTTTGACGACAAGAGCATGGACATGGCCCTCATCGCGCCGCAGGGTCCGCGGGCCGCGGCCATCCTGAGCCGCGTCGCCGGGACGAACGTCGACGATCTCATGCCCTTCGGCGTGGCCGAGACGACCGTCGCAGGCGCGAAGGCGACCATCGCTCGCACCGGCTACACCGGTGAGGACGGCTTCGAGGTCTTCGTCGCGAATGCCGAGGCGGCGCGCGTATGGGACGCGATCCTCGAGGCGGGGAAGGACGACGGGATCCAACCCGTCGGTCTTGGTGCGCGAGACACGCTGCGCCTCGAGTCGCGCTTCTCGCTCTACGGGAACGAGATCGACGAGACGACGAATCCGATCGAGGCGGGTCTCGCCTGGACGTGCAAGCTCGACAAGGAATTCCTGGGCCGCGAACACATCGCGAAGGTGAAGGAGTCCGGCCCGACCAGGCGCATCGTCGGTCTCGCCGTGAGCGGTGGCGTGGCGCGCCACGGTCATCCGGTCGCGAAGGATGGCGCGGTCGTCGGCGTCGTGACGAGCGGCACTTTCGGGCCGACGGTCGAGAAGAACATCGCACTTGCGTACGTGCCGGCGGAGCTCGCGAAGGTGGGGACCGAGCTTGCCGCGCGTATCCGTGAGAAGGACGTTCCCGCTACGGTAGTTAAGGTGCCTTTCTATAAAAGGAGTGACAAGTGACCGTTCCGCAGGACCTGCGCTACTCGAAGGAGCACGAATGGGTGCGCCTCGACGGCGACATCGCCACGATCGGCATCACGCACTTCGCGCAGGAGCAGCTTGGTGACGTCGTCTTCGTCGAGCTGCCCGAGAAGGGCGCGACGATCCGGCAGTTCTCGAGCCTGGGCGTCGTCGAGTCGGTGAAGGCGGCGTCCGACATCTACAGCCCGATCTCGGGCGAGGTGCTCGAGCGCAACGTGAAGGTCATCGAGAAGCCCGAGCTCCTCAACACGAAGCCCTACGAGGACGGCTGGATGCTGCGAGTGAAGCTCGCCGACAAGGCCGAGCTGCAGAAGCTGCTCTCCGCCGAGGACTACCGCTCGCACATCGGCGAGACGCCGGGGTCTGGCGGAGATTAGAGATGAGCGAGGAGCGGCTTTGCCGCGACAAGCGAAACCAACCAGCCTTGAGCCTCTCCCGGCGTAGCCGGGAGATTGAGCGGGACTAGGGGTGGGCAGCAACCCGTACTCGCCGCACACCGACGCGGATCGCGAGGCGATGCTCGCGCGCATCGGCGTGAAGACCGTCGACGATCTCTTCGACGCGATCCCAAAGGATGCGCGGGCGCCGAACCTGGGCATCGGCCCCGGCATGAGCGAGCAGGAGGTGCAGGCGCATCTCGAGAAGCTCGCCGCGATGAACCGCAACGCGGGCTCCGGCCCGTTCTTCATCGGCGGGCCGATCCAGCGTCGCTACATTCCAGCGGCCGTGCCCGTGCTCGCGCTGCGCGGCGAATTCCTCACGGCCTACACGCCGTACCAGCCCGAGGTCAGCCAGGGAACGCTTCAGTCGGTGTTCGAATACCAGTCGCTCATGGCCGAGCTCCTCGCGATGGAAGTCGTGAACTCGTCGATGTACGACGGCGCGTCGGCGACCGCTGAAGCGGCGCTCATGGCGGTGCGCCTCGTCGGTCGCAAGAAGGTCGTTGTCTCATCGGATGTCGACTTCACCTATCGCCGCACGCTGAAGACGTACGCGCGCGGTGCGGACCTGGAGATCGTCGACATCCCGGCCGCGCAGCTCGCATCCGCCGCATCAGGCGCCGCGTGCCTGATCGTCCAGCACCCCGATGCCTTCGGCACGCTCGTTGACGTGAAAGCGATCGCCGACGCGGCGCACTCCGCAGGCGCGCTGCTGGTGCAAGTGACCGAGCCGCACTCAGCCGCGCTGCTGGAGCCGCCGGGCGCGCTTGGCGCCGACATCGTCGTGGGAGAGGGGCAGCCGCTGGGCATCCCGATGTCCTATGGCGGTCCGCACCTCGGCATCTTCGCGTGCCGTGAAGCGCTCGTCCGGCAGATGCCTGGACGCATCGCAGGCCAGACCGTCGATGCCGATGGCGTGCGGGGATTCGTGAACACGCTCCAGACGCGCGAGCAGCACATCCGCCGCGAGAAGGCCACGAGCAACATCTGCACGAACGAGGCGCTCGCCGCGATCCACGCCGCGGTCTATCTCTCGCTCCTCGGACCCGACGGGCTGCGCGCGGCGGCGCGGGCCGGCGTCGCGCGCGCACATGCGCTCGCGAAGCGCCTCGCGGCTGTGCCCGGCTGTGAGGTCGCGAACGACGGTCCGTTCTTCGACCGCTTCACCCTGCGGACCGCGGTCGGTGGCTGGGACCTGCGTCTCGCGCTGCTCGAGCGCGGCATCCAGGTGGAGGCCACCGCCTCGCACTATGTCGACGGCAAGAGGCGCGGCCGCGACGACGTGATCATCCAGTGCACCGAAATGACCACGGAAGACGATGCCGACGCGCTCGTCGATGCGGTGACCGAGATCGCCGGCGCGCGCAAGCCGGTGGCAGCGCGATGAGCAACATCCGGCGCCAGCCGATCCCGGACGTCGGCGCGACCACGCCAGTTCCTGCGCTCGAGCCGCTGCTCTTCGAGCTCGCGCGGCCGGGACGCAATGGCCGACACGTGCGCTCAGAGAAGAGCGCCGATATCCCGGCGGCGTTCCAGCGCAAAGCGCCGATGCGTCTTCCCGAGCTGACGGAGCCGCAGGTGGTCCGCCACTACACGCACCTCGCGCAGCTCAACTACTCCGTGGACACGGGTATGTATCCGCTTGGCTCGTGCACGATGAAATACAACCCGAAGATCAACGACCGCACGGCGTCGCTGTTCGCTGACCTGCATCCGCGCCAGTCGTATACGACGACGCAGGGCGTCCTCGCGATCGGCTACGAGCTCGAGCAGATGCTCGCAAAGATCACCGGCATGGACTTCGTGACACTGCAGCCCGCCGCGGGCGCGCAGTCCGAGTTCACCGCGCTGCTGATGTTCAAGGCGTATCACGCCAAGCGCGGAGAGGGGGTGGCCCGTCGCCGGGTCATCGTCCCTGACTCCGCCCACGGCACCAACCCCGCATCGGCCGCGATGTGCGGCTACGAAGTGACGACGGTGAAGAGCGACGCGCGCGGCAACGTCGACCTCGATGCGCTCAAGAGCGCCCTCGGTACCGACGCCGCGGGATTCATGCTCACCAATCCGAACACGCTCGGCCTGTTCGAGGAGCGCGTGCGGGAGGTCTGCGCGGCGGTGCACGCCGTCGGCGGCCTTGTCTATGGAGATGGCGCGAACATGAACGCGCTCCTCGGAGTGGCGCGGCCGGGCGACCTCGGCTTCGACTGCGTCCACATCAACGTCCACAAGACGTTCTCGACACCGCATGGAGCCGGGGGTCCCGGCGCCGGACCGCTCTGCGTGAAAAAACATCTGCGTCCATTCCTACCCAAGCCCTGGATCGTCCGCGAGACGGACGGCTCGTATCACTACGACACCGCGCGAGAAGATCGCGAGCCGGAGCCGGTCGGCGACTCGATCGGCTCGGTGAAGCAGCGTCTCGGGAACTTTGGCGTGCTGGCGCGCGCCTATACCTACATGAAGACGCTCGGCGACGAGGGTCTCGTCGAGACGGGCCGCGACGCCGTCCTTGCGGCGAACTATCTGCTCGCGCTCCTCCGGGACAAATACGAGGTCGCGTACGACCGCACGCCGATGCATGAGTTCGTCCTCTCAGCGGCGAAGCAGAAAAAGCAGGGCGCGAGTGCGCTCGATATCTCAAAGGCGCTGCTCGACGAAGGCTTCCATTCGCCCACCGTCTACTTCCCGCTCATCGTGCCCGAGGCATTGATGATCGAACCGACGGAGACCGAGCCGACGGAGACGCTGGATGCGTTCGCCGACGCGATGAACCGCATCGCCGATCGCATTACGACCGATCCAGCGTCGGTCCACGACGCGCCGAAGAACACTCCGCTGCGCCGCCTCGACGAGGTCGCGGCCGCGCGCAAACCCGTGCTCCGGTACCGGTATGACTGAGCCCCCTCGCACGAACGTCAGCGTGGCACCCGCTCGCCTTGGTGTTGCGATGGTTCGTCCGCCGCAGGCGCTCGTGAATCGCGGGTTCGCCGACCTGCAGGCGGAGCCGGACCCCGGGGCAGAGCGCGTCGACCAGGCGCACTACGGCGAGCGGTTCACGCTGCTCGGCCGCGAGGACGAGTGGCTCTTCGTGCAAGGGCCCGATCACTACATGGGCTGGATGTGGTCCGAGCATCTGGACGAGGTCGCGCCACCGGAGCGCCGCATCGTCGGCGTCGTCGCTGCGGACGTGCGCAGCGCTCCGACCGACGCCGCGCCAGTGCTCGATCGGCTGCCGGTCGCGTCCCCACTCGCGATCCAGGAGCGTCAGGGTGATTGGCTCCGCGTCTCCTCGGACGGGTGGGTCGCGATCCGCGACACCGTCGACGTCGGCCAGCTCCCAAACCGTTTCCCGCGGCCGGGCGATCTGCTCCGGACCGCGGAATGTTTCCTCGGCGTCCCGTACCTCTGGGGTGGTACGACCGTCGAGGGCCTGGACTGTTCCGGGTTCACGCAGCTGGTCTATCGTCTGAATGGGGTGGCCCTCGATCGTGACGCCGACCAGCAAGCGATGGAAGGACGACCGATCCCGACATCGCCGCGCGCCGGTGACCTGCTGTTCTTCGGCGACGAGCGCGTGACCCACGTCGCCATCGCGACCGCCGAACGTGAGTTCCTGCACGCGCCGATGTCCGGAGGCGTCGTCGAGCGTCAGACGCTCGGTCCCGACCGAAACCTGCGAACGGTACGTCGCTACCTGGCGGACGAGTGATGCCTGGCCGTCAGGCCAAGAAGCCCGCGGACATCGAGCCGCGGAACGATCGCGAGCTGGTGTACGCGGCGCGTGAGGGCGACATGCAGGCATTCGACGCCCTCTTCTACCGCTACAAGGACGGAATCTTCCGGCTCGGTCTCGCGATCACCAAGGACCCCTCTCACGCGGAAGAGATCGTCGTCGACACGTTCACACGCGCGCACCGCGCGCTGGCGCGCCTCGAGCCGGAAGGTTCACTGCGTCCGTGGCTCTATCGGGTCGCGATCAATCTCTCGTACAACCGCCGGCCGCGCAAAGGCATCGTGCTCAGCACGATCGAGGACGTCACCGAAGACATCATGGAGAACTCCGCGAGCTCGCCCTCGAGCCTCGCGGAATTGGCAGAGACGCGGCGCATCGTCTTCGCAGCGGTGGAGACTCTTGGCCCCAAGCACAAGATCGTGGTCGTACTTCATTACCTGAACGGACTCAACCTGGCGGAGATCGCGCAGGTGGTCGACTGCCCCGTCGGAACCGTCAAATCGCGGCTCCACTACGCGCTCCGGCGGCTGCGAGCGCACCTTGCGGCACACCCGGAGCTTGGGTTCGAACGCGACGCGCCACAGCTGGCTACCAGTCAGCAGATGCCGGTCCCCGCGGCAGGGCCGCTGGGGCGGAGCGACGAGGAGTGAGTAACACGGTGACGTGCCATACCACGCAGGAGCGGATGAGCGCGATGCTGGCCGGGGCGGCCAGCGGGCGCGAGCGCTTGGACATCCAGTCCCACGCCGAGCGCTGCGCGCGATGCTCGACCGCCCTGCAGGACTACGTCGCGGCGTCGGTGGCCCTCGACCGGGCCTATGCGCCGCTCCGCGCGCGCACAACGAGGCTCTCGCCGGCGCGGGTGCGCCTGGCGATGCGGATCCCCGAGCCACTCCAGGCGTCGGCGCGTTTCAGCCGCATCACCGCCCGGATCACAGAGTTCGGCCTCGCCGCCGCCGTCACCGCGTTCGCGTTCGTCGGCAGCGCGTCGGTCGCGCCGCAGCACACCGTCGTCGATGAGGCGGCCGTCCCGGGCGTGGTGTCGCCGACGCACGTCACGAGCGGCACTGACGACCAGTACGCCTTCCGGTGGCTGCGTCTGGGCCGTTACGCGCCGCAGGCCGACACCCTCGACCCGGCCATCGCGCTCAGCATCTACAGCGACGACGCCATTCAACCCACCAAGCCCGAAAGAGCCGGCCTCGTCCGCTAAGGCGGACATCCCGGCGATGCAGCTCGCGCTTTGCGGATGAACCGCTCGTCGCTCGCGTTTCTCTTTCTCGTGTCGCTGCTCTCAGCATGCGCGGCGCCTGCGCCCGCGCGGCGCGACGTGGTCATCGGGCTCATCGGAGAACCGGCGTCGGTCTTTGCGGACGATCCGGGTGCGCGCGTGATCGCGGCCGCGGTGACCGAACCGCTCGTGGCGCTCGACGCGCACGGCGAGTTCGTCGCGCGTCTCGCGGCGGAGGTGCCGACGCTCGAGAACGGAGGGCTCGCGATCGTCAACGACGATCCGAGCGCGCCGGGTGGGAGACTCGTCGCGACGTTCCGCCTCCGCGACGGACTCGTGTGGCAGGATGGAGCGCCGATCACCGCGCAGGACGTCCGCTTCGCGCACGATGTCGATGTCAGTGCGGCTGCGGGGTCCGAGGTGCGGTGGACCGCCGATCGCATAGAAGCGATCGATGTCGTCGACGAGCACTTCGTCCGCGTCGCGTACCGGGCGGGCGAACGCTGGACGAACTACCCGCTCGCGCCGCGCGCGCTCCCACGACACATCCTCGCGACGGCGAATAGCGCGAGGCGCATCGCGTACGCGCGGGAGCCCGTGCACGCCGGGGCATTCAGCGTGGCGGCGTGGGTCCCGGGCTACGGCGTCACGCTGTCGGCATTCAAAGACCATGTCGGCGGTGCGCCGGCCCTCGGTCGCCTGGAGGTGCGCTTCTTTCCCGACCGCACCGCGATCCT
This sequence comes from Chloroflexota bacterium, assembly GCA_031394155.1. Taxonomy (GTDB): domain Bacteria; phylum Chloroflexota; class Limnocylindria; order P2-11E; family P2-11E; genus CF-39. The sequence continues at coordinate 8,255 of JANMWW010000343.1, forward strand.
GGATGCGCTCCGGCGCGGCCTCATCGACATTGCGCCGTCACCGACGGTCGAGGCCGATCTCGCTCGCACGCTCGACAAGTTCGCGGACGCGAATCGTGTCGTCGTCTACAAGACACCGGCTGAGGCGCTCGAGATCCTCCGGTTCTCATCCCGCGGTCCCTTCGCCGAGCGCGCGGTGCGCAAGGCGGTCGAGCTGGCCGTCGACCGCCAAGGCATCGTCAACGAGGTGTTCGCGGGTCTCGCGCGCGTGCCGCGAAGCTATCTCGTCCCGCCGCTGTGGGCCGCCGCGGAGAGCGGACCGATCGTCCGCCCCGACCGCGACGCCGCGCGCGCGCTCCTGTCGCAGGCCGGCTACCGGCACGGGTCGTTCGGCATCCTCGAGCGCGACATCGATCGCCTCTCCGTGACGCTGCTCGTGGCCGCGGGATCGGAGGGCCGCACTGATGCGGCGCGACGCGTCGCCGGCGATCTCGCTGCGGTGGGCATCGCGGTCGACGTGCGTGCCAGGCCTGCGGCGGACGTCCAGGCCGCCGTCGCGGCAGGCGCGTTCGATCTCGCACTGGTGCCCCAGCTCGCGGACGACGCGTCACGCGCGAGCGAGCGCTGGCTCGGTCAGGTCGATCCATGGTTCGACGTCCTGGTCACTGCCGCCGACCGGGCCGCGAGTCTCGACGACAAGCGGCTCCTGTACGCGGAGCTCCAGCGGATCTGGACTGACGCGCTCCCTGGTCTGCCTCTTTATCAGCGCCTGCGGGTCGATATCGCGACTCGTTCGCTTACCGGGCTCCAGCCGCCGCCCCAGGATGAGGCGCTGACCTGGAACGTGGCGCAGTGGCGGTTCGAGACCCGCTGAACCTCGGTGCCCCGCCTGCGGTAGTGGTTCGAAAGGGGTCCACGCGCCTTGTCCTGCGTCATCGGTTGGCGCGGCGTGCGGTCTCCCACCTAGAATTACGTGGCTCCCCATTCGGTTCTCTTCGGGCCGGGCGGGGAGCGGCGGAGGGAGGCGGGACCGCCCGGAACGCAGGCTCCACTTCCACCAACGCGATATCCACGCTTACGAGCTGTCAGCGGTCTTATCAAGCGCGCGAATAAGAAGGAGGCAGTGCATGCGACGCAGCAGCATCTGGTCTCTCCTGTCGATGCTCATGATCGCCGGGCTTTTGGCCTCGGCGTGCACGGGCACCCCAGGAACGACCAGCCCCTCGTCGGCCGGGGACCAAGCGGACCCGAACGGCGAGCTCATCAACAACGCCGGCTCCGAGCCGGACACCATCGACCCGCAGAAGGAGTCGTTCACCAACGAGGTCGCGCAGACGATGATGGTCTTCGAGTCACTCATGAGCTTCGACCCGAAGACCCTCAAGCCGATCCCCGGTTCGGCCAAGGCCAACCCGACCCTGTCGGCCGACGGCCTGACCTACACCTACACGCTGCGTGACGGTCTGAAGTATTCGGACGGCACCGCGGTGACGGCGAAGGACTTCGCCTACGGCTTCACTCGTACCTGCGACCCGGCCGTCGCCGGCGAGTACGCCTTCACCGCGTACATCATCACGGGCTGCGAAGCCTGGAACACGATGGACACGAAGAAGGCGACCGCCGCTGAGCTTTCCGCCGCCAAGGCGAAGCTCGGCATCAAGGTGAACGGTGACAAGGAGATCTCCTTCACGCTTACCGAGAAGGCTCCGTACTTCAACTCGATCGCGGCGCTCTGGGTTGGTGTCCCGACCCGTGAGTCCGACGTCACCAAGGGTGGCGACAAGTGGACCGAGCCGGCGACGTTCATCGGCAACGGTCCCTTCAAGCTGACCGAGTGGAAGCACAACGAGAAGATGGTCTACGAGCGCAACCCGAACTACCGGACCCCGACCAAGCTCGCGAAGTGGACCAAGGTCATGATCAACGAGGCCGCCGTGGCCTTCGCTGCGTACCAGAACAACGAGATTGACGAGGTTGGCGTGGGCGCAGAGCAGCTGCGCACCATCGACGCGAACGCTGACCTCAAGGCTCAGACGGTCGACGTCGGTGGCTCGTGCACGATCTACGTCGGCTTCAACAACGCGCGCGCGCCGTTCGACGACGCAAAGGTCCGTCTGGCCTTCGCGAAGTCCTTCGACCGCGCGGCGTACATCACCGACGTGGCCAAGATCGGCAAGGCTGCCACCGAGGGCGGATTCATCCCGCCGGGCATGCCGGGCTACGACAAGGACGACACCGCGCAGAAGTTCGACCCGGCAGCCGCAAAGACTCTGCTGTCACAGTCGAAGTACGCGAACACCGACACCATGAAGAACCTGAAGTTCACCTACTCGGCCTCCGCTTCGAATAAGACGCGGATCGAGTGGCTTCAGCAGCAGTGGCAGACCAATCTCGGCGTGACCATCGCCCCGGACCCGGTGGACGCGACGACGTACACGTCGCTCGTGAAGAAGCCGGAGACGACACCGCTGCTGTTCCGTATCGGTTGGTGCGCTGACTACCCGGACCAGCAGGACTGGCTGACGACCGTGTTCCACAGCTCGTCGACCAGCACGCACGTCGGGTACAAGAGCGCGGCATTCGACGCGGCAGTCCGCAAGGCGGACGCCGACCCGAACCCGGAGAGCCGGGACAAGACCTACCTCGACGCGTCGAGGCAGCTCAGCAACGACGCTGCCGCCG
>JANMWW010000347.1:0-9475 GCA_031394155.1 Chloroflexota bacterium
ACGTGCGGCGATGCGCGTCGCGGGGGCGCGATCGTGCCGCAGTCCCCAGATGATCGAGCGCAGCACGCGTCCGCCGTCCAGCGGGAATCCGGGGATCAGATTGAAGACGGCGACGGCGACGTTCACGTAGCCGAGGTAGCCGGTGACCGCCTCGACCGGCTGAAGGCTCGGGACGGAGTCGAGAGAATTTGTGACCAGCTGGCTCAACCCGAGCGCCATTCCGCCGATCACCAGGCTCGTCGCAGGACCGGCGATGGCCATTGAGAATTCGGCCTTCGCGCTCGGCGGCTCGCGCGTCAGGCTCGCGACGCCACCGAGAAGAAAGAGCGTGATCGACGAGACCGACATCTTGAAGCGTCGGGCGACGAGCGCGTGCGCGAACTCGTGCACGACCACGCTGCCAAAGAACAGGAGCGCGGTGATGGCCGCGACGATGATCGTCTTCTGCTGCGACCACGTCGGATAGGTGAACGGGAAGACCTGGTCGGCAAGCGAGAACGTCACCAGGAGGAAGATCAGGACCCAGGAAAGGTGGACGCGAAGGTCGATCCCCAGGATGCGAGCGATACGGAACGAGCCGGGCATGTATCGAGCATAAGGCGCGATACTTGAAGTGAATGACGCTTCCGGATGAGATAGAGACCGCGCGCTTCGGCGCGCTCGAGATCCACCCGGACGTCGCGCGCGCGATCGACGAGCTGGGCTTCATGGCACCGACACCGGTGCAGGCGCAGGCCATCCCGATCCTGCGGTCGGGCAAGGACCTTCTCGCGCAGGCCCAGACCGGCACCGGCAAGACCGCCGCCTTCGCCATCCCGATCATCGAGAAGGTCGATCCCGCGCTGAAGCAGCCGCAGGCGCTGGTCATCGTGCCCACGCGCGAGCTCGCCCTGCAGGTCACGCGCGAGTTCGGCGTCATCGGCAAGTACCGGCACGCGCACGAGGTCGCCATCTACGGAGGCGTCCCCTACGGCCCGCAGGAGCGAGCGCTGAAGCGCGGCGCGCAGATCATCATCGGGACCCCCGGACGCCTGCTCGACCACATCGACCGCGGCACGCTCTCGCTCTCTTCGATCAAGATCGTGATCCTCGACGAGGCTGACCGGCTGCTGGACATGGGCTTCGCTCCGGACGTGCGCAAGCTACTGCGCCTCGTCCCGAAGCAGCGGCAGACCGCGCTCTTCTCGGCGACGCTCACCGGCGAGATCAAGGACCTCGCGTACCGCTTCACCGAGAAGCCAGAGCAGATCGCGATCGACCCCGACCACCGGGCACAGGAGTCGGTGGAGCAGGTCTACGTCGAAGTGCTCGAGGAGGACAAGGTCCGCGTCCTCGAGGAGCTGCTGCGGCGGTGGGAGACGGAGCAGGTGCTCGTCTTCCGGCACACCAAGCGCGGCGTGGACCGTTTGCTCGAGGATCTGCAACGACGCAAGCTCGACGTTGCGGCGATCCACGGCGACCTGACGCAGCGCGATCGCGAGCGCACGCTCGAGAAGTTCAAGAGCGGCGAGATCAAGATCCTCGTCGCGACCAACCTCGCCGCACGCGGCCTCCACATTGAGGACATCAGCCACGTGGTGAACTACGACCTGCCTGAGGACGCCGAGACGTTCACCCATCGCATCGGCCGCACCGGCCGCGCCGGCGAGACGGGGGTCGCGGTGACGTTCGTTGCCGAGTGGGACTTCGAGGAGTTCGAGCGGCTGCGAGAGAAGGCCGGTGTGCCCTTCCGTCGGGAGGTCTTGGAGCTCTACGGGCGATGATCGCCCTCTTCGTCGTGAGCGCTCTGGTCATCGCGCTCACCGCCGGATTCGGGCTCGGGCTTTGGCTGCTGCTCGCGCGCACGCTCGGCGTGCCGACCGGCGAGCTCGCGTGGCTCGCGCTCGTCCAAGTGCATGGCACGATCCAGCTCTTCGGCTTCACCGGTATGTTCCTGATGGGCGTCGGCTTGCACGTGCTGCCGCGCTTCCGCGGAGCGCCGCCCACACCACGAGCGCTCGCGGCGATCGCTTACGTGACCACAGTCTCGGCGGTCCTGCTGCGCGCGCTCGCGCAGCCGGTGCTCTCCATCCCGGGTAGATCGCTCATCCTTCCGCTCTCGGGAGTCCTGCTCGTGGCCGGGACGACCGCATTCGCCATCGGCGCGCTGCGCGCGCTGCGCGGCGGCACGAACCCGCACCGGCCGGACGAGCTTGTCATGGCGGCCGGCGTCCTGGCCGCCCCCGCGGCGGCCCTGCTCTTCCTGTTCGAGTTCCCGCTCGACGGTCCCGGTCTGCTCGCCGACCAGGCCGCCGACGATCGCGCCGTGTGGGCGATGCTGCTCGTGTGCCTCGCGACCACGATCTTCGGCGTGTGGGCACGGCTCGCGCCCGGATTCACAGCGACCCCGCAGGCGCGTCCGACCCTGCTTCACGCGGGCAGCGCGCTGTGGATCCTCGGCGCCGTGGGCGTCGCGGCGGGTATCGCGATCGCACCGCTCGCGCTGCTTGCGGGGCTGGTGACGATCGTGAGAGCGCTCGGCGTCTTCGGGGCGACGATCGCTCGCCAGCGTCTCGTCTCGCATGCGCGTCTCACGCGGCTCGCGGTCCGTTCGGCGATCGTCTGGGCACTCGTCGGGTCGGCGCTGCTCGGGTGGTACGCGCTGCGCGCGGCGGTCGTGGGAGCCCAGCCGACCTACCTCGAGACCTCCGCGGCGCGTCACGCGTTCGCCCTCGGCTTCGTCACGCTGATGATCTTTGGCGTCGCGGCCCGCGCGCTGCCATCGTTCCTGGGCCGGCGCAACTGGAGCGAGCGCCTGCAGCTTGCGACGCAGCTGCTGGCGAACGCCGGTGTGGCGCTACGCGTATTGCCGCAGGGACTCGGCGCCGACGGCGGCACCGCCTCATTCGTGGTCGCAGTGTCCGGAGTGTTGGCGTATGCAGCCCTCGCCGTGTTCGCGCTGAACGTCCTCCGCACGGTCTTCGGCCCGAGCGTGAACGCGCCGCGGAGCGGCGCTCCGGTGCGGATGGCCGTGCGGCTCGAGTAGTCCGATGCGACTGCCAGCGGTCCTCACCCCGTTACGCGATCGCGACTTCCGCCTCCTTCTCGTCGGGCAGACCGTTTCGAACTTCGGCAACAACTTCTTCCTCGTCGCGCTTCCATTCCAGCTGATCGCGCTCGGCGCCACACCCGTGCAGCTCGGCATCGCGGTCACCCTCGCGGGCATGTCGACGCTCGTGTTCCTGCTCATCGGCGGCGCGATCGCCGACCGCGCATCGCGGCGGCGGATCATCCTCACCAGTGACGCGGTCGGCGCGCTGGTAACGGGCGCCATTGCGACGATCGGGTTTTTTGGCCAGCTGCGCATCGACCACCTCTATGTCGGCGCGCTCATCCTTGGCGGCACGTCGGCGTTCCGGTTCCCGGCGTATACGGCCATCATCACCGAGCTCGTACCGGCGGACCTGCTTACCGAAGCGAACGCCGCTCGCACACTCGGCGGGGCACTCGGTCGGACCGCCGGACCGATCGCGGCGGGCCTGGTCGTCGCATACGCGGGCACGCCGCTCGCCTTCGGCATCGACGCGTTGACGTTCGTGTTCAGCTTCGTCGCATTCCGCGCGGCGCATCCGACAGCCAGACCCGCGGCCGCAACAGCGCCGATCCTCACGCAGGTGCGCGAGGGGATCTCCTTCGTGGCGTCGACGCGCTGGCTCTGGATGGCGCTGGTCGGGCTCACCTTCATCAACCTGAGCTACGGCGGTCACATCGGCGTGATGACACCGCTGTTCGTCCGCGACACCCTGCACGCCGGCGCGGTGACCTTCGGCGCGGTGACCGCGGCGTTCGGACTGGGGCGCATCGTCGGCGGCTTCGTCCTGCCGCAGCTGAAGATCGCGCGACCGGGCGTGGTCATGTACGTCTTCGAGCTGATCGCGGGCATCGCGACGCTGGCCGTCGGGCTCGTGGTGTGGCTGCCGGCGACGTTCGTGGGTATGGCGCTGATGGGCTTGGCGCTCTCGTCGTCGGACACGCTGTTCGAGACGCTCATCCAGCGCAACGTGCCGCGGGAGCTGCTGGGGCGTGTGACGAGCGTCAACTTCTTCGTCGGCAGCCTCTTCGTCCCGCTCTCCCCCCTGCTCGCGGGCGCGCTCGTCGACATCGCGGGTCCGGCGATGACCTTCGTTATCGCGGGCCTCTGGGCCGCGGGCATCGCCGCTCTCCTGCTGGTCATCTCGCCCGTCCGCGCGCTCCGGTAATCTGCCAGCGTGCCCAAGGACTGCATCTTCTGCTCGCTGATCGCAGGCGCGGAGCTTCAGTCGGTCTATCGGGATGACCGAACGGTCGCGTTCCTCGATCACGCGCCGGTCATCCCGGGCCACACGCTCGTTCTGCCGACGGCGCACTACGACACGCTCGACGACGTTCCCGACGAAGCGCTCGCGCCGCTCTTCAGAGTCGTGCGCCGAGTCTCGATCGCCCAACAGAACGCGCTCGGCGCGGAGGGTTCCCTCACGCTCGCGAACACGCGCATCAGCCAGAGCGTGCCGCACGTGCACGTGCACGTTGTGCCGCGCCGCAAGGGCGACAGCCTCTTCTCACCGGGGCGCACCTTCTGGATGCGCCGTCAATACAAGGACGGCGAAGCGGCAGAGATCGCGGAGAAGCTTCGTACGGAGCTCGCGAAGACCTAGCCCAGCATCTCCCGGACCAAGCCGTCCCAGAGCGGCGTCATGAGCTCGAGCGAGCCTTGGTCGATGCGCTCGTTGTTGCCGTGGAACAGCTTCGAGAATTCGCCGAACGGGATCTTGTCGCTCATGAGGCCGTAGCCATACGACACGACACCCTTCCTGCGGAAATAGCGTGCGTCCGTAGCGCCGACGATGAGGAACGGCATCGTCGTCGATCCGGGGATGAGCCGCTGCGTCACCTTCGTGAGCGCGTCCCAGAGCGGCGTGTCGATCGGCGACGAGGTCGCGGGGTTGCTGCCTTCGAACAGCACCTCGACGTCCTTCCAGAGATCGCCGGCCGCGTCCCGGAGCATCTTGCGGACACCGTCACCGTCATCACCGGGGAGCGTTCGAATGTCGATGTCCACCTCCGCGCTGTCCGGGATCACGTTGACCTTCACGCCGCTGTGCGCGATGTTCGGAGAGAGTGTCGTCCGCGTCGCGGCGTACATCATCCGATCGGCGCCCTCGGGCATGCGATCGAGCGCGGCGTCGAAGGTCGCCGCCGTCGTGAGCGCCATGCGCTGCACGGCGGGGAGGTCGATCCCTTCGACGAACGCCTTCCAGAGGTCCTGAAGGTGCAGCGGCGCCTTGTACTTGGCGATGCGCGTGATGAGCTCCGAGGCCTTGACCAGCGCGTTGTCCGACTTGTACGGCATCGAGCCGTGGCCCGGCGTGCCCTTCACGCGTAGGCGCGTCCACTGCGAGCCCTTTTCGGCGGTCATGATCGGCATCTTCGCGCCGGTGCCCAGCGGCATGCGCACGCCACCGAACTCGGTGACGAGGTAGTCCGTCTTCACGTCGTCCCACTTGTTCTCGGTCAGCCACTGCGCGCCGTACGTACCGAGGGCCTCTTCATCCGCGACCGCGCTGTAGATGAGCGTCCCCTTGGGCTTGAAGCCGCTCGTCAGGAGCTTCCTGATCGCGACGGCCATCGAGGCGGTGACGTCGAGCATGTCGATCGCGCCGCGACCCCAGACCTCGCCGTCGATGAGCTCGCCGCCGAACGGGTCGTGGCGCCAGCTCGCGCGCGTCACCGGAACGACGTCGGTGTGCCCCATGAGGTGCAAGCTCGGCGCGGTCCGCTCAGAACCCTCGATCCGGAGCACGAGGCTGCCGCGTCCCGGGCTCGGCTCATACCGCTCGATCTCGACACCCGGTGTACGCAGGTACGACGCGAGGGTCTCGACGCTCTTGATCTCGTGACCCGACGCGGCCGTGCCGTCGTTCACGCATTCGTTGCGGATGAGGTGCTGGAGGAGATCGGTCGTCTCCTCGACGAGCGTTGCCATCACGTGGACTATGCCACGGCTGTTCGACCGACCTCGGCGCGCACCTTCTTGGCCGCTTCCACGACGACCCGGCATTTGTCGAGCGACTCCTCGACCGTGCGGGTCTTGAGCCCGCAGTCCGGATGCGGAAGCAGCTTGTCCGCGGTGACGTACTTGAGGCCCTTGCGGATGCCCTCGGCCGCTTCGTCGACGGTCTCCAGGCGGTGCGAGTGCACGTCGACGACGCCGATCGCAAGCTCCTTGGTGAAGGGGTCCTTGTCGAACAGCTCGAGCCAGCGGTATTCGTAGTTGTGCATCGCGAGGTCGAGCTGATCCACCGGCAGCTTCAGCACCTGGGGGTAGATCGCGGCGAAGTCGCCGTAGCAGATGTGCGAGATCGTCTTCGCCTTGAGGTTCTGCGTCACCAGGCCCATCGCTTCGATCGCGATCGGCAACTCTTCGGGTCGCGCATGGATGGCCGGCTCGTCGATCTGGATGTACTTCGCGCCGGCACGCTCGAGATCTTCGGCCTCCTGACGGACGACCTCCGCGAGCGCGAGCGCCGCGTCACGCCGCGTCTTATAGGCCTCGTTGTAGGACCAGTCGAGCATCGTGTACGGACCGGTGAGCATGCCCTTCACCGGACGATCGGTGAGCGACTGCGTGTAATTGAACCAATCGACGGTCATCGGCTTCGGGCGCGAGACCTTCGATGCGATCACGGGCTTGTGGTAGTAGCGGTTCCCGTATGACCGGACCAGGCCGCCGATCTTGAAGCCCTCGAGCTTCTCGGCAAAGTACGCGACCATGTCGCCGCGGTACATCTCGCCGTCGACGAGGATGTCGAGGTCGATCTCCTCCTGGCGCCGGATCCACTCCTCGGTCGCCTTCTTCTCGAGGTCGAGCAGCTCGGCGTCAGAGAGCTTGCCGCGCGCGTTCGCGTTGCGGGCCTTCTGAAGGTAGTCCGGCTTCCCGAAGGAGCCGACCGTCGTGGTGAGCAGGATCTCGGACATCAGCGAACACCTCCCGTGACGCGCGCGGCGTCGGTCAATGCGTTGAGCTTCTTGATGGCCACATCGTGCGGCAGATATTCGGTTCCAGTTGTCGTGGAAAGCCAGAGTCGATCGGCGCCGACCTTCTTCAGCGCGGCGTCGACGAGCTCGCCGATCTCGCGCGCGCTCTCGACGCGCGTGTTGCGCGCATCGACGACACCGAGCACCACTATCTGCTTCAGCGCGCCGAGGCGGTCTATCGCGTCGGCCGAATGTTCACGGCTGCGCACGTCAAGGCCTACTTGAGCTACTGGAAAGTTCGCCAGAGACTGAACGAGATTGGTGTTTGGAAAGAAGTACGGGTAGAGCGCGAGCGACACGCCGGCCTTCGCGAGACGTTCAAATGCCGCGCGCGCGAGGTCGACGAGCTCGGGATGCGCGGAGAGCGCCGGCTCCTCGACATCGACGAGCGTCGCGCCTGCGGCCGCCAGGCCGCGAAGCTCGGATGCCAGCGCGTCCGCTGCGGCGAACGTGCGCGCCTCGAGGTCCTTGTAGTGCTTGTCCTCCGCCGTGAGGGTCGCGAACGTGAGAGGGCCCGCGATCGCCGCTTTGAGTTCCCGCTTGGCGAGCGCCTTCGCCTTCTTGTAGTCCGCAACGAGCGTCTGGCCATCGGTCTCGATCGGCCCGGAGATCACCGGCTGCCGGAAATAGGTGTTGTTGTCGTAGAAGCGCTCGAGCGGACCGCGCTCGGTGTTGCGCCAGGCGCGCGCGAACGGCGCGAGAAGATCGTCCCAGCGGATCTGGCCATCGTTGATGACGTCGACGCCCGCCGCCTCGATCTCGCCGATCGCCCACGCGGTCGTGTCATCAAGGACGCCGGCGATGCCGGCCTCATCGAGGTCGCCTCGGTCAAGTTTGTGCAGTGCGCGCCGGAGGTCCTGGTGCTCGTCGGAGATCTTCGGGTAGGCGCCAACGACTGTCGTCTTCATGCTGACTTCGACTCCTTCATCTTCGGACGTGGATGCAGGCCGGCGCCTGCGACAACTCTCGTCACGCCTTCTGGCCATTCGATCGCGTAGAGATGCACGCCGCCGACGCCGGGGAGCGCGCGAAGCGAACGCACCATCTCGATCGCCATCGCGATGCCCTCGGCCTCCTCGTCATCGGCTTTCTTCAGACGCTCGATCACGGTCGGCCCCAGCGCGAGCCCCGGGACCCTGCCGAGTCGCTCCGCCTGCTCGGCAGAGCGCAGCACCAAGACCCCCGCGATGATCGTGACCTGGCGGCCCGCCAGCCGTCGTACTTCCGCGAGCCACTGGCTGAATGTGGCGAGGTCGAACACCGGCTGCGTCTGGAGGAAGTCGGCGCCGGCGGTCACCTTCTCGACCGTTTTCGCAAGATCTGCCTCCATCGGCTTCGTGAACGGCGAGGCCGTCGCTCCGATCGCGTAGGTCGGCGGCTGCTTGATGTCGTCGCCCGAGAGGAACTGCGCCTTGTCGCGCATCAACGCGGCCATCTTCACGAGCCCGATCCCGTCGAGGTCCTTCACGTTCACGGCGTCGGGATGATTGCCCTGCCTCGGATCGTCGCCGCTCATGAAGAGGAAGTGCTCGAGACCGAGAGCCGCGGCGCCGAGAAGGTCGGCCTGGAGCGCGATGCGGTTCCGGTCGCGTCCAGTCATCTGGACGATGGGCTCGAGCCCCGCCTCGCGCACGATGATCGCCGCGGGTATCGCGGCCATCGCAGCGACGGCGCGGTTGCTGTCGGTGACGTTGACGGCGTCGACGAAGCCCTTGAGCACACCGGCGCGACGGCGCACGACGCTCGCGGCGGCGGACTTCGGCGGGTTTAGCTCTGCCGTGACGACGAACTCGCCACGACGAAGGAGCTCTGTGAAGGTGCTCACGTGCGATGGACCGCCTCTCTCATCTTTCCCCGTTGTTGGGTCGGAAGTGGCACCGAGCGGGTCTCCGCCGGTTGCCGAGGCGTCATCGGGCCGTTCCCTCAGCCTCTCTGGATGAAAGGGATCGCGTCTGAAGTTTGAAAAGATGCTAGCACGTACACTCGCTCGCGCCCGTGACCGAGCGACTCGTGGATCGCACGCTGCGCGCGTTCAGCGACGATCTCGCCTCCGATGCACCTGTGCCCGGCGGTGGCAGCGCTGCCGCATACGCGGCCGCGCTCGGCGCCGGCCTCGCGGCGATGGTCGCGCGCATCGCCGTGCGGAAGGCGCCGGAGGACGCAGCGCTCCGCGACTACATCGCCGAAGTGGATAACCTCCGCGCCGACTTCCTGCGACTCGTCGACGACGACAGCGCCGCCTACGCGCGTGTCGCGGACGCGATGAAGCTGCCGAAGGCGACAGCTGAAGAGAAGAAGGCGCGTTCCGATCTCATGCAGGCAGCCCTGCTGGCCGCATCGCGTGTGCCCCTCGAGGTCGCGAAGACGAGCCGCCGACTGCTCGATCTCTGCGAACGGACCATGACGACCGCGCCGAGCGCGA
>JANMWW010000358.1:0-8416 GCA_031394155.1 Chloroflexota bacterium
TGCGGAACACCGGTCGTCGGCACGCGCGTCGGTGGATTGCAGACCCTGATCGAGCACGGCGAGTCTGGTCTGCTCGTGCCCGCCGGCGATTATCAAGCGCTCGCGGAGTCGATGGCCAAGGTACTGACGGACCATCGTCTGCGCATGCACCTGGCCCACGGCGCCCGCGATCGCGCCGAGCATTTCAGCTGGCGACGCGTTGGCGATCGGGTGGAGGCGCTGTACACGAAGATCCTGGCAGGCGAGACGACGACGGTGGAGGCGTAAGCGTGTCTGATGCGAGGTTCGCGGTGCCAAAGCGCGCCATGGCGATCTTCGCGCATCCCGACGACGTCGACTTCGGCTGCTCAGGCACTCTCGCGGCGTGGATCGAGCGCGGTACCAACGCGACCTACTGCGTCGTCTCCAGCGGGCAGAAGGGGACGCATGACTTGAAGATGTCTGGACCCGAGATGGCGAAGATCCGCGAGCGCGAGCAGCGCGCGGCCGGCGCGGCGATCGGCGTCAAGGGCTTCGTGTTCCTCGGCCACGAGGATGGCGAGCTCGAGGTTTCCATGAAGCTTCGCGGCGAGGTCTGCCGCGCGATCCGGGAGCACAGACCCGACGTCGTCTTCACACAGGATCCGTGGGGCCACTACCAGATCCATCCCGATCACCGCGTCGCCGGATGGAGCGGTCTGGACGGTGTGATCGCCGCGAGAGATCACCTGTTCTTCGCCGAACAGCTGCGTGGCAGCAAGCTCAAGCATCACCGCGTGAGCCGCGTGCTCCTGTGGGGGTCCCGCGAGCCGAACGTCTGGTTCGACATCAGCGGCACGTTCGACAAGAAGATCGCCGCCCTGCAATCGCACATCTCGCAGCTGGGCGGGCGCGAGGACTTCAAGGGTCGCATGCGCGTATGGTCGACGGCGACCGGGTCCGCCTGGAACGTCGGCCCCGCGGAGGCCTTCCGCTACCTGGAGCTCGGTTAGCAGGGCGTAGCCTCGTGCGGTGAAAGAGATCTCGCTCGGCGGCAATCTGGGCGCCGCCGTGCGGGTCGGCGACACCGTCCGCCGGCGTGCCGGACCGTGGACACCTGCCGTCCACGCCCTGCTGCGCTATCTCGAGTCGGTCGACTTCCCGGCGCCGCGCGTGCGCGGCATGGATGAGGACGGCCGCGAGATCCTGGGTTTCATCGAAGGCGAGGCGCACTCGGGCACGTTCGAAGCGCTGCCCGATCGGATCATGGCCGACCCGCAGCTCATCGCGGCCGCAGCCCTGCTCCGCCGTTATCACGACGTCGTCGCGGCATTCGAGCCGCCCACGGATGCGAAGTGGCGGCTCGTCGCCCCGACCGCGGCGGAGGTCATCTGCCACAACGACTGGTCGCCGTGGAACGCGCTTCTACGCAAGGGCCGATTCGCTTTGACGCTCGACTGGGATCTCGCCGGACCGGGAACGCGCCTCTGGGACGTCGCGAACGCGGCGTACTCATGGGCGCCGCTGGCGTCGGATGGGGGCCGGCACAAGATCGAAGATCAGGCTCGTCGCCTCGGCCTGTTCGTCGATGCATATGGGCTCGAGGATCGGCGTGAGCTGCTTCCGACCCTTCGACTGCGAGTCCAGCACGTCGCTCGCTTCATCGGGGAGCGGGCGGCGCTGGGCGACCCGGGGATGCGGCGGCTGGTGTGGTGGAACGTTCCGGCGCAGATGCTCGACGATGACGTGCGTTATCTCGACGAGAACCAGGCGATCTTGGAGCGTGCGCTCTCGCTCTAGTGCTTGAAGTGGCGGCGGCCCGTGAACAGCATCGCCATGCGGTGCTTGTTGGCGGTGTCGATCATCATCGCGTCGCGAAGTGACCCGCCCGGCTGGATGATCGCGGTCACGCCCGCGCGCGCCGCGACCTCGATGCCATCGGGGAACGGGAAGTAGGCATCGGATGCCATGACGGCCAGACGGGCGTTCTCCCCCGCCTTTCGCACCGCCACCTCCACGGCGACGACGCGCGAGAGCTGACCCGGACCGACGCCGATCGTCGCGAGATGCTTCGCCAGCACGATCGCGTTCGAGGTCACGTGCCGCACGCAACGCCACGCGAAGATGAGATCCGTCAACTCCTCGAGCGTGGGCTTGCGTTCCGTGACGACTTTAAAGTTGCTTTCGTCGGCCACACTCTCGTCCGGAGTCTGCACGAGGAGTCCTCCGGCGACCCGCTTCATATCGAACGCGTTCGCGTCGGGACGGCGCAGGTGCCTGCCAACGAGCGCATTCGGCACCGAGAGGATCTCCAGGTTCTTGCGCTGTTTCAACAGCGGCAGCGCATCGGGCTCGAATCCGGGCGCGATGATCGCTTCATAAAAAGTGTCCTGCATCGCCTCCGCGAGCTCCTTGGTCACCGGGCGGTTGACCCCAACGATGCCACCGAATGCCGACACCGAATCGCACATGAACGCGCGCCGGTAGGCCGACGTGATGTCCTGCTCGGACGCGATGCCACACGGGTTCTGGTGCTTCACGATGGCCACCGTGGGCTGGCTGAAGTCCGATGCCATCCGCCATGCCGCGTTTATGTCGAGGATGTTGTTGAATGACGCGGCTCTCCCATGGATCTGCTCGGCCCCGACCATCGCGGCATCTTCCTCGCCCCGCAGCGCGTAGAACGCCGCCTTCTGATGCGGGTTTTCCCCGTAGCGCAGATCACGCACCTTGCGCAGCGAGAGCGTCATCTCGTCTGGGAAATCCATCCCCGCCTCTGAGGCGAACCGCGCGGCGATGGCCGCGTCGTACGCCGCGGTATGCGAGAACGCCTCTGCCGCGAGCAGCCGCCGCGTCTCGAGCGAGACATTGCCGCGCTCCTTGAGCTCGTCGAGCACCGCCTGGTAGCGGACGGGCTTCGAGATCACGACCACGCCGTCGTAGTTCTTGGCCGCGGCGCGCAGGAGGGTCGCGCCGCCGATGTCGATCTGCTCCATGAGCTCGGCGCCACGCTTGCCCGACCCCGCGGCCTTCGAGAACGCGTAGAGGTTCACGGCCACGAGGTCGATCGGATCGATGCCCTCTCGCGCGAGCTCCGCCGTGTGGGTCTCGTCGTCGCGCCGGGCCAGCACGGCCGCGTGGATACGCGGGTGAAGTGTCTTCACGCGACCGCCCAGCAGCGTCGGTGAGCCGGTGATCTCCTCGACCGACCGAGCGTCGATGCCCTCTGATTTCAAGGCCGCGCGGGTGCCATCGGTGGCGACGAGGTCCCAGCCAAGGTCGCGTAATCCGCGCGCGAACGGAACGAGGCCGTCCAGGTCAGAGACTGAAAGAAGCGCGCGCACAGGCTCTCCCTCTGTCAAAGCGTCATGGGCTGCGCGGGTCCGCGTGTGCGAGTATAGGCACGCAGTGCCCTTCGATCCGGCTCACTTTGTT
This sequence comes from Chloroflexota bacterium, assembly GCA_031394155.1. Classification (GTDB taxonomy): domain Bacteria; phylum Chloroflexota; class Limnocylindria; order P2-11E; family P2-11E; genus CF-39. Next base: position 3,394 of record JANMWW010000358.1, read on the forward strand.
GAGCGATTCTTCTCGCCCTTCACCCCCGAATCCCGGTTTTATTGGCCGGCGGTCTACGCGCTCCTTCTGACACTGAGCGCGAACATCCTTTGGTACAACTGGCGCCGCCGCGGAACGATTCCGCCGCCGGAGAACGTCACGAAGCCCTGGGCCTTCTGGATCAACGTCGTGTTCATCATCTGGATCCTGGTCCTGCTCATCGCGAAGGCGCCGTTCTTCGTGCTCGCGATCTCGGTCATCGCTAACGTCGCTCTCGTCGTCTACATGTATGAGTTCTGGCTCCCGCCGCAAGAGGCCGCTTGGCAGCGTGAGCGCCGCCGCAAGGCGTACTTCCCGCAGGCTGCGGCCCGGAAGAAACGCCGCCGCCGCTGACCGAGCGCCGCTAGCTTCGAAGGGACCACCGGTAACGATGCTCGGGCCGGCCGGTCCTGCCGTAGCGCATCGCGATCTCGACATGCGCCGAGTGCGCGAGATGATCGAGATATCGACGCGACGTGACACGGCTCACGCCGGTCCGCGTCGCGACCTCCTCCGCCGACAGGTCGGTGTCCGCGTGACGAAGCGTGTCGGCGATCAGCGCCAGCGTCGCCGGCGACAGGCCCTTCGGGAGTGCAGGCGAGGCCGTCGGGCCACGCAGCGTCGCGTACAGCTCGTCGACCTCGACCTGGTCGACCTCGTGGACCTGACGGAGCTTCGAGCGCAGCGCTGCGTAGCTTTCGAGCTTCTCGCGGAAGGCGTTGAACTGGAAGGGCTTCACAAGGTAGTGCACGACGCCGCCGTGCAGCGCCGAACGCAGCGTCTCGACGTCGCTCGCCGCGGTGATCGTGATCACGTCGACCGGGGGCTTGCCGGTCTGGTGCAGCTCGCGTAGCACCTCCAATCCGGAGCGATCGGGCAGGTAGATGTCGAGGAGCACGAGATCGGGCTGCTCGCGCTCCGCCAGCGCGAGCGCGTCGCGGGCGGTATGCGCGACACCGACGACCGAGAACGAGGACAGCCGCTCGAGAAAGCCTTTGTGGATATCCGCGACGCGGAAGTCGTCCTCGACGATGAGCGTGCGGATCGGCGGTTCGGAGATGCTCATGCGACGGGCGCGGGGATGAGCGCCGTGAATACGGTCGCGCCGTCGTTTGCCACGCGGACCCAGCCGCCGCGCCGCTGCGCGACCTGCCGAACCAGCGCCAGCCCGAGGCCGTAATGGTTCCCACCCCCCTTCGTCGTGAAGCCCTCGCGAAAAATCTGCTCCGCAGCTTCCGCTCCGATGCCCGGACCGGAATCGCGCACCCGGACCGCGGCACCCACCGGATCGGCGCGAACGCTCACCTCGACCCATCCGTTCGGGCCTGCGGAGGCCGCGTCGATGGCGTTGTCCACGAGATTGCCGACCACCGTCACGAGGTCGCGGATGTCGGCCATGTGGGCCGGCAGGCGGGCGTCGCTCGCAAGCCGGAAGTCGACGTGGCGCTCCGATGCGAGGGCCGCTTTCGCGAGGAGCAGCGCGGCCAGCGCGGGATCAGCGATTCGCTGCTGCACCAGATCGACGAGCTCCTGATGGACCAGCGATGTCTCAGCCACGAAGCGGATCGCCTCGTCGAGCCGTCCCAGCTCGATGAGCCCGCCGACGATGTGCAGCTTGTTCGAGAACTCAGGCGCCGGCGCGCGCACCGCGCGCGCGAGGCCGCGTTCCGTGTCGAGTTCGCGGAGCACGCCCTCGAGCTCGGTGCGATCGCGGAACGTCACGACCGCTCCGACGGTCGCACCGCGGACGGTCACGGGCATCCGGTTCGCGACCAGCACACGCTCTCCGGCAAGGACCAGAAGGTCGGGACCCGACATCACGCCGCTAAGGACGTCGCGAACGCGCCCGTCGCCAACGACGTCCGTCACGGCTTTGCCTTCGGCGTTGGCCGGGAGACCGAGCAGCCGTTTTGCTTCGTCGTTCGCGAGCGTCACGCGGCCGGTCCGATCCACGGCGAGCACGCCCTCACGAATGCCATGCAGCATGGCGTCGCGCTGCTCGAGCAGCCCCGCGATCTCGCGTGAGCCGAGCCCGAACGTCTGGCGATCCAGGCGTCGCGCGAGCGCGAGCGATCCGGCCACGCCGAGCGCCAGGGCGAGCAGGATCGTGAGGCTCATCGTGGGCAGGGCCTGCTCGAGCTTCGCGGAGACCTGCTGTTCGAGGAAGCCAACAGAAACGATGCCGAGGATGCCACCGGTGGCATCCTTGATCGGGACCTTCGCGCGCATCGATCGCCCGAGCGTGCCCTGCTCGAAGCCGACGTACTCCTCACCGGCGAGCGGTGTGCTCGGATCGGTGGACACCCTCTTGCCGATGTTGTCCGGATTCGGATGCGAGTAGCGGATGCCGTCCCTATTCGCGACCACCACGAACGAGGCGCCGGAGCTGCGGCGGATCGCCTCGGCGATGGGCTGGATGATCGCTGGCGGATCGGCCGCAGCCATCCCCTCGAGGACGTCGGGCGTGTTGGCGACCGCGTGCGCGATGGCCAAGGAGCGCTCCTTGTACTGCTCGTCGATCTGAGACGACACCAGCAGGTACGACGCGAGGCCGCCGAGCACGACCGTGCCGACCACCAGCAGGAGCTGAAGGAGGAGGACCTGCGCCGACACCGACAGCGATCGGGACATCTTCCTGACGCCTAGCCTAGCCGTGGCTACTGACCAGGGTCCTTCACGTTGGCGATCTTGGCTATGACCACGTTGATCAGCTCACCGCTCGAAGTCTTCACTTCGCGGATATACACGTCCTCGACCGGGTCGTGGGTCGACTTGTCGAAAGTGAACGCGCCGGCCGGTGTCTTGGCCGAGACCCCTTCGAGCGCCGCGATGAGCGCCTCGGTGTTCCCTGTGTCGCCTTTCGTCGCGGCGAGCGCGGCGTCGAGAACGCGCATCGCATCCCACATCTCGGCCGCGTAGTCGTCCGGCGCCAGCGGCTGGCCGGTGTCGTCGTCCTTGTATGCCTTCTTGAATTCGTCGTTGAACGTCTTGTTCTCAGCGTTGTCGACGTCGGTCGACCACTGGAACGAGGTCGTGATCCCGAGGCCGGCCTGCTTGGTCGCCCTGAGCACCTGCCCGTCGGCGAGCGGTCCGGGCCCATACAGGCGGTAGCCCGCGGCAGGCATGCCGGCGGCATCCCACGCCGCGATGAATCGCTCCGCGTCGTCCGTCACGAAGGCGGCGAACACGCTCTTCGTCGGCTGAGCCTTGATGCCGGCCACGACCCTTGCCCAATCACCGCCCCGCGACGGCACGGTGACCCGGCCGGTGGCTCTGCCTCCGTTCTTCACGAGCCCCTCAATAAATGCCGCGGCCGACTCGTTCCCGAAGGCATCGTCGACGACGGCGAGATAGAAGTCCTTCTGGCCGTTCTTCGATGCCCACTCGCCGAGCGGCTCGGAAAGCTGCCACGAGGTGGACGTGCTGCGGAAGACGTAGTGGCTCTTGCAGCTCGGCGCGCAGCCATTGGTCGCTCGCGTGAGCGCGTTGCCGGTCGCGTTCGTGTCGATGTAGATGACCTTCTTCGCGTCCGCGGCGTTGCGAAGCTGGTACGCGCCGGCCGTGCTGGCACCACCGAGCAGGATCTCGACGTGGTCCTGGTCGAGGAACTGCTGGATGCGCACATCGTTGGTCGCCGCGTCGAGGAGCGACTCATCGTTGTAGACGAGCTGCACGTCGCGGCCGCCGAGCTTTCCGCCTTGCAATTTCAGATAGAGATCCGCCGCGCGCCGCTGCGAGGCTCCGATGTCGGAGTCGAGCGCGGACTCCGTGAAGGGGACAAGCACGCCGATCTTCAGGGGTCCGGCCGCGACGGCGCTCGGCGCCGCGCTTGCGGCGGCAGCCGTCAAGGCCTCCGGTGACGCCGCTGGCGGTGTGGTCGCTGTGCACGCGGCGAGCAGGACCGCAATGAGCGTCGCGCTGAGAATCCGCGTGCGGCTCATCCCGTCAGCACCTTCTTTTCACATCGCGCGGCTTTGGGAGCGCCGGCCTTGAAGCCGGCGCTCCCGAATGGGTCACTTGGCTGCAGTGACGAACTCGTCGGTGTAGGTCTTCGTCAGATCGATGTTCGGGTTCTTGATGACGTTGTCGTTGAACTGCTTCAGGAGGCTCAGCTCGAACTCGGGAGCGCCCTTCGGCATCTTCCCGTCGGGGCTGAACATTCCCATGCTGTCCGTCAGCGCCTGGATGTATGCGGCCTTGTCGCCACCGTAGTAGTCCGCCGGGAGCTTCTCCGCGATCTCCGTCGGCGTGTGCGTGGCGATCCACTTGAGCGTCTTCACGTAGGCGTTGACGACACGCTGCACGATCGGCTTGTTCGCCGCGATATAGTCGGCGCGCGCGAAGAGCGAGATGAATGGGTAGTCGCCACCGAGGGCGGCACGAGTGGTCTCAGGCTTCGAGAGATCGACGAGCAGCTGACCGTCGCCGGTCTTCTGCATGCGGAGCACCGTCGGCTGCGTCGTGATGCCGACGTCGATCACGCCTTGCTTCATCGCTGCGATGAATTGGTCGCCCGCGCCGGCGGCGACGAACTTGACGTCGGACACTTGCAAGCCGGCCTTGATGGCCATGGCACGCATCAGCGTGTGCGTGCCAGAGCCGATGGAGGTGACGCCCGCGCTGACGCCCTTCCAGTCCTTCGGGGACTTGATCGTGGCGGCCTTCTGCTTCGACACCATCACGAACTCGCCCGGCTCCTGGAGGAGCAATGCGACCATCGTGATCGACTTGCCGGCGGCGGCGATATCGATGGTGTGGTCATACGAGCCGGAGCCGAAGTCGACGACGCCTGCGACCACCTCGACGGTGGTGTCCTTGCCGGAGGGCTCGTCGATGAGATCGACCTCGAGGTTCTGGTCCTTGAAGTACCCGAGGGCCTCGGTGAGCTTGTTGGGCAGGTAGATCTGCTTGTTGAGCCCACCCACCATGATCGAGACCTTGGTCGGGGCGGCCTTGGTCGCGGCGGCGGTCGCCGCCGCTGCGGCCGCGACGACGGCAGCCGCAG
>JANMWW010000030.1:0-1831 GCA_031394155.1 Chloroflexota bacterium
GGTGGCCGCGCCGAACGTCTCCTGGTTCTCGATGTCCTCGATGAGCGACAGCTGCCCGCGCGGCGTCTGCTTGCGGAAGCCGACATTCGGCAGCGTCGTGACGATGTGAAGGTGCTTTGTCCACGGGAGATACGCCGCGAACGCGAGGATGGTGACGACGTGCGCCCACCAGGCGCCCGCGAAGATCGCCGCGGCCGTCGCCGTCGGGAAGAGTGGCTCGAGTACACCCGCGACCGGGGGCGGTGTGTACGCCGGCTGGTGCCCAAGCTGGTCACGCGCCGCCGCGATCCCAGCCGCCTCGAACACCAGGAGCGTGAGCATGAGGAAGCCGATGAGCCCGAGGATGACGTAGCCCTCGCGCGCGATGTGCATGTGCGCGGGCCGCAGGACCGCGCGCCGGAACATCGCGAGGGCGATCGATGCGAGCACCGCGACCGCGAAGAGGTCGAGCGACCACGCGTACACGCCGGTCTCCGTGCCGGGCAGGTGCAGCCCCAGGAGGCCGCGCAGCAGGAGGTCGGCGCTCCCGTAGGTGATCACGAGGAAGCCCCAGAAGATGAACGCGTGCGTGATCCCGCGCAGGTAGTAGGGCCTCTTCAGCAGCTTGCGCTGGCCCAGATAGATGACCAGCTCATCGCGCAACCGGCGCCAGGGATGATCGAGGCGGTGCTCGGCGCGCCCGAGACGCAGCAGTCGCACGAGCAGGGCGGCGCGCCACGCGAACGCGCCGAAGCCAAGCAGGACCAGCGCGAGCAGGACGAAGACGCCGATGCCCGACGTTGAAGCGACCACTATTCGGACAGGATCTCGCTGGCGATGACGAGCTTCATGATCTCGCTCGTGCCTTCGTAGATCTCGGTGATCTTCGCGTCGCGGTAGTGGCGCTCGGCGGGATAGTCCGCCAGGTAGCCATAGCCGCCGAAGATCTGGACGCAGTCGCGCCCGGCCTTGACTGCCACGTCGCTCGCGAAAAGCTTTGCCTCGGCGGCCTCAAGCCTGTGCGTCGCGCCCTGGTCTTTGAGCGTTGCCGCCTTCCACGTCAGCAGACGCGCCGCATCGATCTCGGTGGCCATGTCCGCGAGCTTCCATTGGATCGCCTGGAAATCGGTGAGCTTCTTGCCGAAGGCCTCGCGCTCCTTGGCGTACGCGAGCGCGTCCTCGAGGCAGGCGCGCGCGATGCCAACGGCCTGCGCGGCGATGCTGATCCGCCCGCCGTCGAGGGTGCTGAGCGCGATCTTGAAGCCGTCACCGACCGATCCGAGAAGGTTCGCCGCGGGCACGCGGCAATCCTGGAAGATGAGCTGCGCCGTGTCCGATCCGCGGATGCCCAGCTTGCGCTCGAGCTTGCCGACGGTGAAGCCCGGCGTGCCCTTCTCGACGACGAACGCCGCGATCCCCTTGTGCTTCTTCGCGGGGTCCGTTTGCGCGAAGACGATCGCGATGTCCGCGATCGAGCCGTTGGTGATGAAGTTCTTCGTGCCATTCAGCACGTAAGCCCCGCCTTCAAGACGAGCGCTCGTGCGCATCGCCGCCGCGTCGCTTCCCGACGCCGGCTCGGAGAGCGCGAAGCAGCCGAGCTTCTCGCCCGTGGCCATCGCGGGCAGCCAGCGCTTCTTCTGCGCATCGGTGCCGAAGAGCAGGAGCGGCTCGATGGCCAGCGAAACGTGCGTGCAGAGCACGACCCCGGTCGATGCGCACGCGCGATTGATCTCCTCTACCACGAGCATGTACGTCAGTCGATCGAGGCCGCTCCCGCCGTACTCCTCGGGCACGTCGATGCCCATGAAGCCGAGCGTGCCCATCTCTTTGATGAGCTCCATCGGGATCTTCT
>JANMWW010000032.1:0-13246 GCA_031394155.1 Chloroflexota bacterium
AGCGCAAGGACGAGCTCGCCCGTGAGATGACGCGCGAGATGGGCAAGGTCCTCGGTGAGGCGCGCGGCGATGTCCAAGAAGGCATCGATATGACCTACTACATCGCGGGTGAAGGTCGCCGCCAGTTCGGCGACGTCGTACCGGCGGAACTCCCGAACAAGTGGGCGATGAGCATGCGGCACCCACACGGTGTCGTCGCCGCGATCACCCCGTGGAACTTCCCGTTCGCGATCCCGACGTGGAAGATCATGCCGGCGCTCATCCTCGGGAATACCGTCGTCTTCAAGCCGGCGTCCGCCACGCCGATGCTGGCCGTGCGCCTGGTCGAAATCCTCGAAGCTGCCGGCCTACCGAAGGGGGTGCTCAACCTCGTCCTCGGCTCGGGCGGCGACCTCGGCGACCACCTCGTGCAGCATCCGGCCGTCGACCTCGTGTCGTTCACCGGATCGAGCGACACCGGAGCGCACATCAGCGAGATCGCCGGTCGTCTGCTCAAGCGCGTGACCGCGGAGCTCGGCGGAAAGAACGCGATCGTCGTGCTCGATGACGCCGATGTGGATCTTGCCCTCGAGGGCATCGTCTGGTCCGCGTTCGGCACATCCGGTCAGCGTTGCACCGCCGCCTCGCGCGTCATCGTGAACAAGGGCGTGGCCAACGACGTGATCGACAAGCTGGTCGGCCGTGCCAAGAAGATGAAGATGGGCCACGGCCTCGACGCAGGGACCGACCTCGGTCCGGTCGTATCCAAAGCCGCGCAAGACAAGGTCGCGTCCTACATGCCCATCGCCGAGAAAGAGGGCGCGACGATCGCCGCCGGCGGTCGCATCCCCACCGAGGGCGCGCTCGCGAAGGGTTTCTTCCACGAGCCGACGGTGCTCATCGACGTGAAGCCGAATATGCGCGTCGCGCAGGAAGAGATCTTCGGGCCGGTCACGTCGGTGATCGAGGTGAATTCGATCGACGAAGCGATCAAGGTGCTCAACTCGACGAAGTACGGGCTCTCGTGTTCCGTCTACACGAAGAACATCAACAACGCCTTCCGCTTCATGCGCGACGCCGAGACCGGCCTGGTCTACGTGAACGCCGGCACGATCGGCGCGGAGATCCAGCTGCCCTTCGGCGGCATGAAGAGCACAGGGAACGGTCACCGTGAAGCGGGACGAGCCGCGCTCGACGTGTACTCCGAGTGGAAGTCGATCTACGTGGACTTCTCCGGAAAATTGCAGCGCGCGCAGATGGACACCGAGGAGAACAAAGCGCCCTAGGCGGCGTCTGTCGCCTCGCTGCGCGGAAGGGTGAATCGGATCTCGGTCCCCTGCCCCGGCGTGCTGAGCGCATCGATCGTCCCGCCATGCGCGGTCACGAGACTCTTCGCGATCGCGAGACCCAGGCCAGCGCCCGGCGACTCGGGCGATCGCGTGAAACGGTCGAACACATGCGGCAACACATCCGGCGCTATACCCGGACCCGTGTCACGCACCGAGACCGTCAGGTGCTCGGGCCAGGGCGTGACCGTCACCGTCACGGAGCCACCGCGCGGCGTGTAGCGCAGCGCGTTCGCGACGATGTTGGTCAATACCTCGCGTGCGCGGGTGGGGTCCACCGACGCCGCGGTGTCGCTAGAGACATCGGCCCTGAGCACCACGCCGGCTGCATCGGCCATCGATCCGAATGAGCCGATGGTGTCGCGCGCGAGCGCACCGACGTTCGTCGGCTCGCGGTGCAGCGCGAGCGCCCCGGCTTCAGCGACTGAGATGGTGCGTAGGTCGTCGATGAGGCGCGCCAGCACATGCGTGTCCTCGAGGATCGCGCGCAAATGCGCCTCATCCATCGGCCGCACGCCGTCGATGAGCGCCTCGATGTTCCCCTGGATCACCGTGAGCGGCGTGCGCAGCTCGTGGGTCACGTCCGCGAGGAGCCGGCGCCGCTCGTTCTCGCTCCCCTCGAGCCGCGCGCTCATCGCGTTGAAGGCGTTCGCGAGCTTCCGGACCTCCCGGGGTCCGCGCGCGCGAAGGCGCGTCGTGTAGTCACCGCGCTCGACGTGTTCCGCGGCCTCGATGAGATCGCCGATCGGCCTCGCGATACGGCCGGCACCGCGAGCGCCGAAGAACACGAAGAACACGAGGAACAAAGCGCCAATGACCACGAACGGGTTCGGCGACCCTCCCGTGACCACATTTGCGATGCCGGTGACGACGGAAACGACGAGCCAGACGAAGATCGAGAAGAACGTGAGCGCCATCAGCGCGAACACGAACATCCGTGTCATGAAGCGCGCGCGCATCCGTGGCCAGTCCGTCGGTGGGAACGGCTCGTTCCTCGGCCACCACGCCGGCTTCGGCTCGCCCGGCGTCCAACGACCCCATTGATGCCTGCGACGCGCGCCTTCGTCGCTCACGAGCGTTCCTCCGCGAAGCGATAGCCGACGCCGTGCACGGTGAGCAGGTAACGGGGCACGCGCGGATCGGGCTCGAGCTTGCGGCGGATGTTCTTTACGTGCGCATCGATGGCGCGCTCGTACGACTCGAATGCCACGCCGTGCACGGCGTCAAGCAGTTGCGCGCGGGTGAACACGCGCCCGGGCGCGCGCGCGAGCGTGGCGAGAAGTTGGAACTCCGTGGGAGTCAGCTCGATCGCCTTCGCCTTCACGCGGACCGACATCCGCGGGATATCGAGCGTGACTTCGCCGGCGCGCACGATGTCGGTCGGCGTGGCCGCGACCTCCGCGCGTCGGAGTACGGCACGCACGCGCGCCACCAGCTCCTTGGGGCTGAATGGCTTGGTCACGTAGTCATCGGCGCCGAGCTCGAGACCCGCGACGCGATCGGCCTCATCACCGCGGCCGGTGAGCATGAGGATCGGGACGTTCGATGTCTTCCGGATCGCGCGCGCGACATCGAGTCCGTCGACGAGCGGGAGGCCAAGGTCCAGCACGATGAGGTCGGGGGCTGCCGCGCGGAATGACGCGAGCGCCTCGCGTCCATCGGAGGCGCTCGCGACAGTGAATCCCGCGTGCTCGAGGTAATCCCGAGCGAGCTGGACGATCTTCGGCTCGTCGTCGACGACGAGGACCGTCTTCATGCGCGGATGCTAGGTCGCCGGGCCGGTCGGTCCGCTGGACGGTCCACCGGAGCTCGGCTTCTCGCCGTGGAGCTCACGGTGCAGCGCTTCGATGCGCTCGCGTCCGTCTCCCCAACCTCCGCGACCCATGTAGCCATAACCCTGCCCGCCCTTCCATCCGCGTCCGCCGCCGAATGCCATGCGCATCAGGCCGAAGAACAGGAACAGGAAGAACAGCGGGATCAGGAAGCCGAGGAACCCGAACCCGAAGTGGTACGGATACCCGTAGTACGCGACCGGCGCGGCGCCTGCCGGAAGCTGCGTGGCGATCGCCTGCGAGACGCCGATCTGGTAGCCCACCAGACCGATGGCCAGGATGACGATCATCGCGAAGAGTGCACGTGCGAAACCCATCTCATATCTCCTCGGGCGGTCAAGTGATTCCGTCCTTCGTTTTCTGAAGGCATCGTCGTCTTGCGGCGTGAAGGAGATGTGAATGAGCGGCGGAGGATCAGCGCAGCGCTGCGTCGAGCCAACGCGCCACCTGATCGACGGCCTCGCGCTCTTTCGAGCCGAAGTCGTGGCCGGCGCCGTCGATGATGACGAGATCGATGTGCGGATTCATGCCCGCGATCCGCTCGAGTACCGCGACGGGGCCGAGCTCGTCGGCGCTGCCCTGCACCACGAGCGTCGGGCATCGCGCGCCGGCGAGCGCCTCCTCATCACGCGGACGAGGTCGATCGGGCGGTGAGATCGGATGGCCGAGGATCGCGAGCGCATCGGGCGGCTCGCGCTCGGCGAGGAACGCGCACATCCGTCCGCCGAAGCTGCGCCCGACGAGCGCGACCTTGTCATGTGAGGAGCGCAGCTCGTCGCGCGCCGCGCGAAGATCGTTGAGCTCGCTCTCGTAGTCGCGGCTCGGCCGCTTGCCGCGGGTTCGGAACGTGATCGGGGATGCTTCGATGCCGTGCGCGGCCAGCGCCTTCACCAGCGCCTTGAGGATCGGCTGCGTCGCCGTTCCGCCGTAGCCCGGCGCGAGGACCGCGGCTCGGCTCACCGGCGGCGTCCCGCCGGCTTCGCGACCGTCGCCGGCTTCGCGATCTTCGTTGCCGCGCGCGTGGGTTTCGCCGCGGTCGAGACCGAAGCGCGTGGGAGCTTCTGCTTGAGCTCAAGCGATGGAGCGAGGAGATCGCCCGTGGCTGCGAGCCGCTCGCCCATGTTGCGGATCGTGAAGGCGTCGGGCCGCCCCAGCGCGGAGATCTCGTCCCAGAGAAGTGGGGCCGAGACCGGCGCACGGCGGATCGGCCGCACGCTGTATGCGCCCGCGGTCGTCTTCCCTCCGACGTTCTGCAGATAGTCGATGTACACGCCGCGGCGGCGGTCTTTCACCGTCTCCAAGGTCACGAGCTTCGGCTTCTTCTCGCGCGCGGCCTTCCCCACGTCGAATACGAAGCCGCGCGATTCTTCGAACGTGTAGTTGCGCGCGATCGGAACGAGGATGTGGATCCCGCGCGAGCCGGTGGTCTTCGGGAATCCCTCGAGGCCCAGATCGTCGAGCACGCCGTGGACGAGCTCCGCGGTCTCCTTCACGTCATCCCAGGTCGCGCCGACCGAAGGATCGAGGTCGATGATCGCGATGTCCGGATGGCCGGGGTCGTCGACGCGTGACAGCCAGGGATGTATCTCGATCGCGGTGTAGTTCGCGAGCCACACCAGCGTCGCGAGGCTGTTGCCCAGGATGTAGTCGATGCCGCCCTCGCGATCGGCGGTGTGGTCCACCCACGTGTCGATCCACTTCGGCGTGAACTCCGGTTTGTCCTTTTGATAGAAGTGCATCGCCGCGATCCCGTCAGGGAACAGCTTCAGCGTGAGGGGACGGTCGCGTATGACCGGGATCAGGTACGGCGAGACCTCGGTGTAGTAGCGGATGAGATCCGCCTTGGTGTACCCATCCTCGGGAAAGAGCACCTTCTCGAGATTGGTGAGTCGTATCGAGTGCCCGTCGATGTTGAGCAGCGCGGGGACGCGCGCGCCCTTGGGCTTGCCGATCTCGCCCTCGTCGCGCTCCGTCGCCGCCTTCGCGGCGGCTTTCAGCGCGTTCTTCGTCGACTCGCGCCGTTCCTCGCCGGTGCATTCGAGCGGATCGATGTCCGCGCGCAGGCCGCGATAGGACGGATGCCGCAGCGTGCCCTCCCGCGTCATCTCCGCGTACTGCACCTCGCAGACGAGCTCGGGCTGGCACCAGTGGGCCGGGGAGTTGACCCGTGGCGCGACCGCGAAGGGCGAGGTCTTGATCTCGCGCTCCTTCAGCGTCGCGAGCAGCTCCTTGAGCGTCCGCTCGTCGAAGCCCGTGCCGACGTGCCCAACTGGCGACAACTTTCCATCCTTATAGATACCGAGTAAAAGCGCGCCGAGGGCGTTGGACCTTCCTCCCTGTCCCTCGGTCCACCCGCCGATCACGCACTCGATCGTGCGGAAGGCCTTGATCTTCACCCACGCGGCCGAGCGACTCGTCGCGTACGGCGCGTCGAGCCGCTTCGCGACGATCCCCTCGAGGCCCTGCTCCTGGACCGCCTTGAAGAGCAGGGTGCCCGTCCCGATGAACTGTTCCGATCGCCGTATGGCGCCCATCGGCGTGAGCACTTCGTCGAGCAGCTTCTGCCGTTCGCGCAGCGGTCGCTTCGTCACGTCCTGGCCGTCGACCCAGAGGATGTCGAAGACCTCGTATACGACCGGCGTGCTCTTGCGCAGCTTGCGCACGGTCGCCTCGTCGCGCACGTGCATTCGCGGCTGCAGCTTCTGAAAGCTCGGCGCGCCGCGCTCGTTGAGCGCGACGATCTCGCCATCGAGGATCGCCTGGTATGCGCCGGTCAACGCCTCGGAGACGCCGTGCGCTTCCGGGTACTGCGTCGTGCAGTCGAGCAGGTTGCGAGTCTGCAGACGCACGACCCCGCCGTCGACGAACGCGATCGTGCGCACACCGTCCCACTTCGGCTCGAATGCGAAGTCCGGTGAGTCGAACGGCTCGTCGGCGGTGATCGCGAGCATCGGCTCGACTTTCGCGTCGAGCGGGTGGTCCCTGGGCGGAGTGCCGTGCTTGATCATCAGCCAGTCGCGGCCCTCGTTCTGCTTGGTCTGAACCAACACCCATTCGCCCTTTAGACGTGTGCCATGGAATTCGACTTTGTATTCATTTGGGCTGTCCTTGATCAGGTCATAGGTGCCCTCGTCCCAGATCGTCATCGAGCCGGCGCCGTAGCCATCCGGGATCACGCCGTGGAAGGTCAGGTACTCGAGCGGGTGATCCTCGGTATGCACCGCGAGGCGGCGCTTCCCCGCTTCCAGCGGCGGGCCCTGCGTGACCGCGAACGACACCAGCACCCCGCGCATTTCGAGGCGCACGTCCCAGTGCAGGCGCGTGGCGTGATGGCGATGCACCACGTAGCGGCGCGCGGCGGTCGCCTTGGGATCCTTGCCCTTCGGCTCCGGAGTGCGCTTGAAGTCACGTTTGCGCTGGTATTCGGTGAGGCTCACGCTGTCATCTCCAGCCCATTCTCCCGGAGCGGGGGGCAGGGCCCCCGTTCAGCCGACCGAAGGAGGCGCATGGTGCCGTCGTCATTCGCATCGCTCGTCGACACATTCCTGAAGGAGGAATACGAGGACTCCCCCACGCTCGCGTCGAGCCTGGGACTCACCCAATACGACGAGCGCCTGGACGACACCTCGGCGGCGGCCTTTGGCAAGCGCATCGAGTCGGACAACTCATGGTTCGCCCGCTTCTCAGGTGTGGCTGATGCTGATCTTTCCCCGCAGGAGCTCATCGACCGGGACCTGCTCATCTCGGTGCTGCGCGGCCGCCAGCTCGTGCAGCCGCTGGAGATGTGGCGGCGCCAACCGGCGACCTACCTCAACCCCGGGCTCAACGGTGTGTTCACGCTTTTCTTGCATCGCCTTCGTCCCGAGAAAGAGCTCGCGGAGGCCGCGCGTTCGCGGCTATCGCAGGTGACGCGCAACATCAACGACGGCCTCGCGAATATCGACGTCGCCCGCACGCCGCGTGTGTATCTCGAGCGGGCGATCGGTCAAGCGAGAGCCGCAGCGAAATACGCGCGCGAGCTCGTGCCCGCGGAAGTGACAGATCCGACCTCGCGGCAGCGCCTCGCCGACGCGGGCGCGTCAGCGGCGACGGCCTTCGATGAGTTCGCGGCATTCCTCGAGAAGAGCAGGGACGCGGCGAAGGGCAACTACGCGATCGGCGAGCAGCTTTACTCCGCGCTCCTTCAAGAGAAGGAGCTGCTCCCGTTCGACGCGCGCGAGCTGCGTGAGAAAGGCCGCGAGCAATGGGATCTGCTCTCCGCTGAGGCGAACCGCATCGCGAATGAGATCGACGGCGGCACGTGGCAGGAGACCTGTGATCGACTGAACAAGATCCACGCGCCGACGCCCGAAGGCATGCGCGCGGAATACGAGGAATGGACCGAGAAGGCGCGATCGTTCCTGCGCGACACCGGTCTGGTCACGTTGCCGAAGGGCGAGGAGTGCGCCGTCGAGCCATCGCCGCCGTTCCAGCGGCCGATCCTCGCGGTCGCCTCGTACCAGCGGCCGCCCGCGTTCAAGGACACGCTGAAGGGGCACTTCTTCGTCCCGTATCCGCCGGATGGCACGCCGCCCGAAGAGGTTCAGAAGCGCCTCGAAGGCAACTGCAGCGCCGGCATTCCGACCACCGCTGTGCACGAGGCGTATCCCGGACACCACTGGCACCTCGTGATGGCAAAGGGCAATCCCTCACCGGTGCGCCGCGTGTTCGGCACCGCGTACTTCAACGAGGGTTGGGCGCTCTACGCCGAACGGGTGATGCGCGAGCAAGGCTTCTTCACCGATCCGAAGCACCTGCTCTATCAGTACGAGGCCACGATCTTCCGCGCGGCGCGCATCGTCGTCGACACAAGCCTGCACATGAATGAGATGACGTTCGATGAGGCCACCAAACACATGGTCGAGAAGGGCAACCTGACCGAGCCGAACGCGCGCTCCGAGGTCGGACGCTACTGCTCGTGGCCGACGCAGGCCTCGAGCTACCTCACCGGCATGCTCGAGATCATGGAGATCCGCACGCGCTGGCTCGCGCGTCGCGGCGCTTCAGACCGTCCGGCGCTGCGCGCGTTCCACGACGCGATCACTGGCGCGGGCATGCTCCCGACGACTCTCGCGGAGCGCGCGATCTCTTGATCCCTGCTCGTTCCGCCGCGTTCGGCTACTCCGCTCGCGGGGGCCAGGACGCTCGCCGCGGCTGAGCCGCTCCTCGCGGCAGTGGCAGTCGTAGCGCTGATCTGGGCGATCCTCGTGCTTACGCTCGTCGTCGCGGGTCGAGAGAGCGCCGCGCGTGAGCTGTCGACGTTCATTCCCAACCTGGCCGCGCTGTTCGTCGGGCTCGGGCGCGACGATCGCGTACCTCGGCGTGCCAAGCTCGCACTGATCGCAGGCGGCCTGTACCTCGCGATGCCGATCGATCTCGTACCCGATTTCATCCCTATCGCGGGGCAGGCCGACGACGCGATCGTCGCAGCCGCGGTCCTGCGCTTTGTACTCGCGTCCACGGAGCGTTCCGTGCTGTATGAGCACTGGCGTGGCGACCCCCGGACGCTGGACCGAGTGCTCGCCATCGCGCGCGCCTAGTCGGCGGCGCTGCTCTCGCGATCGCGGCGTGCGGCGCGCCGCTCCTCGTACTTGCGCGCTGATGCGTCGAGCTTGTCGAGGAAGCGCTGCAACCGCTCGCGGTCATGTTCGGCCTGTGCGTCGAGGCCGGTGAGGTCGAAGATCTTCCAGTAGCGCAGCAGCGGCCAGAGGATGTCGTCGTGATGGATGCGCAGATCGTAGATTCCCGCATCGGCCATGCGCGCGGCCTTGCGTGTGAAGCCGGCAATGCCGCTGCCGGGCATCTCGAACGTGAGGACCTCGCGCGTGATGGCCTTGACGACCTCGGAGGGCGCGACCTCGAGCATCGCGGCGAGCGCGTCGCGATAGAACACCATGTGCAGGTTCTCGTCGCTCGCGACGCGCGTCATGATCTTGTCGGCGACCGGGTCATCCGAATAGCGGCCGGTGTTCTGGTGTGACACGCGCGTCGCAAGCTCCTGGAACGATGTGTAAGCCAGACCTTGCAGGACGTCCACGTCGTGGTCATAGCCGGTGATGATGTTCTGCATACGGCCGCGCTCGAGCATGACCGGATCGATGTTTCGCGTCACGATCAGGTAGTCGCGAATGACGATCGCGTGGCGCCCCTCTTCAGCGGTCCACTGGTTGACCCAGTTCTTCCACGCACCATCGCCCTTGTTGAACATCTTGTAGATCAGGCGGTGATAGGCGGGCAGGTTGTCCTCGGTGAGGAGATTGACCTCGAACGCGGTCTGCGCGACACCGGTGAGCCGTGGCTGGTCGGGCGTCCACGGCTCTTTGTCAAAATCGCGGCCCAAGCTGTACGGGATGTAGTCGTGCGGGAACCACTCCTTCGCGACCCCGAGATGGCGCTCGAGGAGCTTCGCTACGGCCGGCTCGACCTCGGCGAGGAGAGCGGCAGCGTCGTATGTCATGTGCTCGAGGGTACTTGCGAATTCGCTGCCAACGCCAGTGCCGATGCGCACAGCGCATCTGGTCTTGACAGAGACGTTACGATTCGCGCGGCAAGCCGCGCGCAAAAGGGGAAGCGGCAGGGGAGCGTGAGATGCCTCGATCTATCTGGCGCGGGGTCCTGTCCTTCGGGATGGTGGCTATCCCGGTGCGCCTCTACCTCGCGACCGAGAGCTCGAGCAAGGTCTCGTTCAACCTTCTCTGCCCTGAGCACAAGGCACGCATCAAGAACAAGCGCTTCTGTCCCGAAGGCGATCACGAGGTCGCCTGGAACGACGTGGTCCGGGCATATGAGTACGAGAAGGGCAGCTACGTCGAGCTGACCGACGAGGATCTCGAGAAGTTGCCACTCCGCTCCAGCAAGGCGATCGACATCACTGGCTTCGTCGAGAAGAACGAGATCCCTGAAGAGCTGTACATCCAATCGGCGTACTACCTCGAGCCGGAGAAATCGGCCGCGAAGCCGTACGCGCTGCTGAAGAAGACGCTCGAGAAGACCGGACGTGTCGCGATCGCCAAGTTCGCGCTGCGCGACCGCGAGCGCCTTGTCTCCATCGGCGGCTTCGACGGCGCGCTGGTCCTCAACACGCTCCACTGGCCGGACGAGATCCGTTCGACCGAAGATCTCGACATCGACAATCCCACGGTCAGCCCGGCCGAGCTGAAGATGGCCGAGAACCTGGTCGGGATGATGGCGACGAAGTTCGAACCGCAGGAGTACAAGGACGAATACAAGAAGGCCATCCTCGAGCTCGTCGAGGCGAAGGTCGAAAAGCGCGAGGTCATCGCGGCCGCCGAGCCCGAGGCCGAGACCACCGTCGTCGACCTCATGGCCGCGCTCAAAGCGAGCGTGGAGAAGGCCAAGAAGGGCGGGCAGACAGCCGCACGCGGCACGCGCGGCGGCCACGAGTCGCTCGTCCACAAGAAGGCCGCGAGCACGACCAGGGAGAAGCGCCGCAAGGCGTCGTGACGCAAGTACCGCTCGATATGCTCGGCGAGTGCCCATAGGCGACTCGCCGAGCAGCCTGCCCCCGACGCTGATCGATGTCGCGGACGGCAGTGTCGCCCTGCCGCGCGATCTCGCGCCGATGCGGCCGCGTCAGGGCGCAGGCGCGTTCAACTCCTCGGAGTACGTTTTCGAGCTGAAGTGGGACGGCCTGCGCGCGCTCGCGTCGCGGGACCGCGGCGTCCTTCGGATCAGCGACCGGAACGGTGGCGACCTGCTATCGCTCTTGCCCGAGCTCGCGCAGCTGCCCGTACCCGAGGGCGCGGTCGTCGATGGCGAGGTCGTCGTCTGCGATTCTCGCGGCCGGCCCTCCTACGATCTGCTCGCGGGGCGCCTCGGACCGCGGGCCGCAAAGCGCGGCTTTGGCCCAGTCTTCGTCGCGTTCGACCTTCTGTACCTGGACCGCCACGCGCTGATCGGCCGTCCGCTCCTCGAGCGCCGGCGCCGGCTCGCGGAGCTGGAGCTGCGCGGCCGGACGGTCGGCGTTCCCGACCATCTCGAGTCCGACGGCGAGCCGTTCCTCGAAGTCGTCGCGGAGTACTCGCTCGAGGGCATCGTCGCCAAGCGAAAGAGCAGCGCATACCTGCCAGGGACGCGCACGAGCGACTGGCTCAAGATCCACGTCACACCGCGCGCCGACGTCGTCCTCGGCGGACTGGTCGAGGACTCCAAGGGCGGCGCGCTGCGCGCGCTCTGCGGTCAGTACAGCGACGAGCGCGGCACGCTCGTCTTCGTGGGCGAGGCGTATGTACCGTCATTCCTCGCGCGCTGGCTCGATGACGCGACGCGCGCCTTCGCTGCGGATGCGTCGCCATTCGCGACGCCGCTTCCATTGCGCGCGGGCACGCGCTGGCTCAGACCGAAGCTCATGGCGATCGTCGAACACGCCGGCGAGACCGGCACACTGCGCGACGCGCGATTTCGCGCGCTGCGCTTCGATGGCCGTCTCGACGACTGCCGCATCGAGGAGCCGATCGAGATCGAGAGCGAACCCGCGACGTCCGGTTCCGAGCGTCCGCGTCTCGTGCTGCTGCAGAGCCTTCGCTTGAATCCGCAGAGCGAATAGCGCGCATGAGCCAACGAAATGCGCTGATGTATCCCTGGAGACTGCCTTCCTGATAGAATTGAAAAAACCCCGGAGGTCGTCGCCTTGCCGAAGTTCGTATTCGTGACGGGCGGGGTCACTTCCTCACTTGGCAAAGGCATCACCGCAGCGTCGCTTGGGCGCATCCTCGTGGCCCGCGGTCTCACCGTCGCCTCGCTGAAGATGGACCCGTACCTCAATGTCGACCCCGGGACGATGTCGCCCTATCAACACGGCGAGGTCTTCGTCACCGAGGACGGCGCCGAGTCCGATCTGGACCTCGGGCACTACGAGCGCTTCATCGATCGGAACGTCACCCGCGCCTCGAACCTCACCACCGGGCAGATCTACAACTCTGTCATCGCCAAGGAACGCCGCGGCGACTATCTGGGCGCGACGGTCCAGGTCATCCCCCACGTCACCAATGAGATCAAGGAGCGCATCCACCGCGTCGCTCGTGAGCAGCAGGCCGAGGTGATCCTGGTCGAGGTCGGCGGCACCGTCGGCGACATCGAATCGCTACCGTATTTGGAGGCGATCCGCCAGTTCCGCAACGACGTGGGGCGCCAGAACGTGCTCTACGTCCACCTTTCGCTCCTTCCGCGCGTCGCCACCGGCGAGCTCAAGACGAAGCCGACGCAGCACTCGGTCCGCGAGCTGCGCGCCATCGGCATCCAGCCTGACGTGCTCATCGCGCGCGCGGACGAGCCCATCGACGAGGACCTGCGCGAGAAGATCGCGCTGTTCTGCGACGTGAAGATCGACAACGTCATCTCCGAGCCGAACGCGTGGTCGATCTACGCCGTCCCGCTCATGCTGGAAGAGGCCGGCCTCGGCCGCATCGTGGTCGACGAGCTCGGCCTGACCGAGCGCGCGACGCAGCCTGATCTGGCGGAGTGGCGCGCGATCGTCGATCGCATCAAGAACGCGCGCATCCCGCTGAACATCGGGCTCGTCGGGAAGTACATCGAGCTCACCGACGCGTATCTCTCCGTCGCCGAATCGGTGAAGCACGCTTCGTGGGCTGCCGGGTGCAACGTGAAGATCCACTGGATCGACAGCGAACGACTCGAGCGGGACCGCGACGTCGAGCCGCTCATCGGGCTCGACGGCATCGTCGTGCCGGGTGGCTTCGGCTACCGGGGCATCGAGGGCAAAGTGCAGGCGGTGCGGTACGGCCGCGACCGCAAGCTGCCGACGCTTGGCCTGTGCATGGGCATGCAGTGCATGGTCATCGAGCTCGCCCGCACCGCGCTCGGCACAGAGGACGCGAACTCGACCGAGTTCGACGCGTTCACACCGCATCCGGTCATCGACCTCCTGCCCGAGCAGCGCGATGTCGCCGACAAGGGCGGCACCATGCGGCTCGGCAGCTATCCCTGCGTGCTCGAGGCGGGCTCGGTCGCTTCGGCGGCGTACGCGCAGCCGATCGTGCTCGAGCGCCACCGGCATCGGTACGAATTCAA
>JANMWW010000034.1:0-22531 GCA_031394155.1 Chloroflexota bacterium
CGGCGTCGGCGACAGCGCCGCCGCTCTGTTGGATCTTCGCGGGGAAGAAGTTCATCGAGGGCGATCCGATGACGCCCGCGACGAAGACGTTGACCGGACGCTCGTGCAGATTCTCCGGAGTGTCGAGCTGCTGAAGGAGGCCGTCCTTCATCACGGCGATGCGGTCACCCATCGTCATCGCCTCGACCTGGTCGTGCGTGACGTAAATGGTCGTGCGGCGAATGCGCTGATGCAGCTTCTGAAGCATCGCGCGCGTCTGGATGCGCAGCTTCGCGTCGAGGTTCGACAGCGGCTCGTCCATGAGGAACACCGAGGGCTCGCGCGCGATCGCGCGGCCGACGGCGACGCGTTGACGCTGTCCGCCGGAGAGCTCCTTCGGCTTGCGCTTCAGGAGCTGGCCGATCGAGAGCATCTCGGCGACCTCCGTCACGCGACGCTCGATCTCCTGCTTCGGCATGCCGCGGAGCTTCAGACCGAACGCGATGTTGTCGTAGACGCTCATATGCGGATACAAGGCATAGTTCTGGAAGACCATCGCGATGTCACGATCCTTTGGCGCGACGTCGTTGACGACGCGCTCGCCGATGAAGATGTCGCCCGAGGTCTGCTCCTCGAGGCCGGCCAGCATCCGGAGGGCGGTCGTCTTGCCGCAACCCGAAGGACCGACGAGCACGAGGAACTCCTCGTCCCGCACCTGGATCGATAGGTCGTTGACCGCGAACACGTCGCCGAACTTCTTGGTGATGTGCTCGTAGGTGACGGTAGCCATTGCCCCGCAGTGTAGGTAACCGAACCTGCCCAGGTCGAAAAGGCGGCTCGGCGCTACTCCAGCAGGCGCGAAGAGAAGGAGCCGAACGGCCGGGCGAAGCCACGCGCCACGCGCAGGACGGCCGTCACGGCATCGTCGGCCGACCGGCCCGACGAGTCGACGAGACGAGCGAGCACGCGCACGCGGTAGCTGACCGCTCCGCCGGGCGGGTCGATCGGCACGGCGACGGTCAGGCGCTGACCGGCGGTGACCGGCGCGCTGTCGGCCGTGGCCAGCTGCCGGCTGCGGCCTGTGGCGACGCCGTAATACGCGACGCGGACGAACGCTTCCCGGACAGCGGCGTCGCTCACGCCAAGGCGAACGATGACGGTCGTGCCCGACGGCGGAAGCGGCCGGAGGTCGCTCTCGATGCCCCAGGCCCGCCCGCCCGGTATCCCGATGACCAGCGCACCCTCGACGGTGTCGAGCGCTGCGCGCGGCGTGGTCAGGCGAAAGCGCGGGTCGCCATCATCCGCGCTCGCGGCGCCGGCGTGAAGGGCGACGAGCACGATGCCGAGGAAGACGATCGCGTAGCGACGGCGCACGCCGGCACACTAGCCATGTGCGAGGTCGCTGGGTGCGACTTCTCGTCACACGTTGGTGCGACAGCGGGTCGCACGTTCGTGCGACGGGCTAGAGCTCGCGCTCGTTCGCGGCGAAGCTCACGAGATACGTACCGATCTCGTAGGCGAGCAGGCGCACCGTGAGCGCGCCGTCATCCACGAGTGGCGGCTGCGCCGTGCGGATCACGTCGAAGCCAGTGTTGCCGAGCCCGAGATCGCCCTCGCGCAGATCGACCGCGCGCGCATTCGTCACAGGGCTCCCGCAGCGGATCGTCACATTCTCATCCTGCGCGCGCGGGTTGAAGAGCCTGAGAACGAGCGCGCCACCCGGACCCGATCGCAGAGCCGACACTTGAACGGCACTGTCGCGCGGCAGCTCGAGAAGCGGACCAATTGGCTGAGCGCCCCGCGCTGTGCGGGCCGGTGACAGGAACTCATGGATCTCGCGTCCGGCGCGTGCGAGGGTCATCTCGCTGGACAGCGGGACCACGCAGTAGCGATACGCGCGCGTGCCGATACCCTGGGCGCTCGGCGTCTCGAGTGCCGGCCCGGCATGTCCGCGCCGCTCCGGGATGTCGCCGCGCGAGAGCCAGCCGACGGCGCGTAGCAGCGTGATCGCGATCGTGCGGCCATCCCCGATGACCGCGTACTCGCGCAGCCCGTCGACGCCGATCGCGAGCGCGCCGTCGATCGCGACGAGGTCGTGCACGCAGCGCTCGGCGGTGGGCTGCTCGATCCAACCGCTGCGGCCCGACACGCGCGTGGCACGGTCCAGCCAGGCGAACGCCGCCCCGGCCACGTGCGTGAGCGCGCGCGTGCCCGTGTCGCACAGGACCCGCAGGCGGTGATCCATCGCGGCGTTGTCCACCTCGAGCGTGACATCGACGCGACGCGCGCCGGCGTCGAGCGAGATCTCGGCGTGGACCGCGCAGCCGACGACAACCGGCGAGCGCGCGAGCCGGTCTTCGCGCAGGCCGACGGGAAGATCCAGGACGAGCTCGACGATCACGGTGGCACGGTCGCCCGCGATCGCGACACGCCGCGCGCCGACGACGTTCTGCGAGTCGAGCGTCGGCCCGGCGTAGGAATAGGTGTACTCGTCGCCCTTGTCCCCATCGTCCACGAGCAGGTTCTGCCGACCAGTGCGAGCGCCGCTCACCTTGTCGACCACGACGAACGTCCCGTTCGTCGCGACCTCCACCCGCAGGTGCTCGTTCTCGATGACGCCATCCTGCCCAGATGTGACAGCCGCGGCGCCCGCAGCACGGACCGCAGGCACAGCGCCCAGCGCGGCGCAGGTCACGCGCGTCGGGACGCCATCGATGAGAACGACCGCGTCGCGGCGCCAGGGCAGATCGTTCCAGGCAAGCGCGCGGTCGCCGGCGCCGAGGAGGCGGCGCTCGAGGCTCTCGGCCAGAGCGCGTCCGTCGACACGCACGCGCTCGAAGCGCGGCGCCATGTCGATGTCGTGCACCGCGTCGATCGAGCAGCCGCAGATGGAGTCGTGCGGATGGTTCTGGAGGAGCGTCCGCCACAGCGCTCGGATCTCGTCCTGCGCCTCGCCGCCGGTCAGTGCATCGAGCGGCTCGCAGCGCTCGAGCAGCAGCCGCTCGCAGGCCACGTTCTCCTGCTTGATCCACACGCGCGTGGAATTCACGCCCCGCAGGATCGGTCGATACCGGCCGCTCACGATCTCGCCGACGTGCGTGTTCGGCGGCGTCGGCAGCAACGCGGCGTACTCCTCGAGGCTGCTGATACGCGCCTGGAGATTCGGGGCGATCTCGTGCATCGCGGCGACCGCCTCGGGCAGACGCTCGTACGCCTCGACGTGATCGTCGCCCTCCATGAACAGCAGGTTCGCGCTGTTCGCGTAGTGCGTCGGGATGTCGAGCATTTTCGGAAGCCGCTTTCGCACGCGCGCGCGTAGCTCCGCCGCACTCTCCGAGAGATCGCCCACCAGCGCGAGGCCGCCGGAGTAGTGATCTACAAGATGGGACGCGATGACGCGATCGCCCGACGGTGACTGCCAGCGGAATTCGGACCCCAGGTCCTCGCCTTCGTCACCGATCCCCCGCGCGAACACATAGATGTCGTAGCCGAATCCACGGAGCACCTGCGGGACCTGCGCCGGATGCCCGAAGGGATCGGCGACGTACGCGACGCGGAGCGCCCGTCCGAAGGACTGGGAAATGCGAAGGCCCTCTTGGAAGTTGCGGATGAGTGATTCGCCGGAGACGAGCAGGTTGTCGGCGAGGACGTACCACGGGCCGACAAAAAGGCGCTCGGCCTTGACGAGCGCGGCGATGCGCTCGCGGTCCCCAGGTCGCGTTTCGAGATGGTCCTCGATGGCGATGGTCTGTCCGTCGAACGTGAATGAGCGGAACGCCGTGTCGCGCTCGAGGAGATCGAGCATCTTGGAGACCATCGGGACGAGGCGCGCGCGGTAGCCCTCGAAGCGCTCGTACCACTCGCGATCCCAATGGGTGTGCGCGACGACGAAGACCCGCCAGCGCATGCGGCGCCGGATGAGCGCCACCGCGCGCGGCGCGAGCAGACCGGAGATGGTGCCGACGACCGCGCCGGCCAGCACGTCGCTCGGGTAGTGCACGCCGACCGCGACGCGCTCGAACATGACCGCGACGGCGAAGAGATACGCCGGCCAGCGCCAACGGGGCGCCACCGCCGCGAGCGCGACCGCGGCACCGACCGCGAACGTCGCGTCTCCGGACGGGAACGAGAACGACGACGGGTGGTCGATGAGCGTCGTCGGCGCGTCGACGATCTGCAGGAAGGGACGGGGCCGGCGGAAGACGAGCTTCAGGCCCTCAGAGACGAGCCAGCCATCGAGCATGCCGAGGTACAGCGTGAGCAGCGCAAGACGGCCGCGGCGCGAGAATCCACGGGAGCGGCTCAGCAGGAGTCCGACGAGCCACCACACCAGGCCGTTCCAGTTGATCCACGCGATGACCACCACGAGCACCGCGATGAGCTTCGAGCTCGCGGTCGCGGCGGTGATTGCGCTGTAGAGCTGCGCGTCGAGGGCGGCGAGATCCATTTAGCGCTCGCGCTTCACGTGACGCCACACGAACAGTGCGACGCCCGCGAGCAGGAGCGCGGCGACGATGTAGTCGAGTCCCTTCAGCGAGTGCTTGAGGTCGAGCCAGTGGTCCCCGAGCACCATCCCGCCCCAGACCAGCAGCATCACCCACGGGATCGCGCCGAGGATCGAGAACAGCAGGAAGCGCCAGAGCGGCATGCGCGCGACACCCGCCGGGATCGAGATGAACGTGCGCACGATCGGAAGCATTCTGGAGAAGAAGACCGTGGCTTCACCGTATGTATCGAACCAGCGCTCGGCGATGTCGAGGTCGTGCGCGCTGATGAGGACGTACTTCCCAAAGCGCTCGACCAGCGGCCGACCGCCATATGCCCCGATCGCATAGGAAAGGAGCGAGCCAGCGGTGTTTCCGAACACACCGGCGATGACCGCGCCCCAATACGACCACGGCGCATTCGTGAGCGGCTCGATGAGCCCGCGCGACACGCTCCAGCCGGCGAACGGGAGGATGAGCTCCGATGGCAAAGGCACCGCAGCGCTCTCGATCGTCATCGCGATGGCGACCCCCACGTACCCCAGCTGCGAATAGAGCGCGTCGATGAAGGGCAGGACGAACCCGTCGATCGCCTCAAGCACTTCCGTATGATGGCCGAGGGACGGGCAGGGCATCCGAGGACCAGAAAGGGGTGGCACATGCCCGTTCAGAGCGCGCTCGACGATCAGCTCCGGGAGGGCATCGCCCGGGTCAAGAAGGCCGACTTGCTTGTCGGCATACCGAGCTTCCGCAACGCCGGCACGATCGGACATGTCGCGGCCACGGTCCAACAGGGCCTGCGCGATCACTTCCCGGATTCGCGGGTGGTCCTCGTCAACGCCGACGGCGGGTCGGAGGATGGCACGCCGGATCGCGTGACCGAGGCAGTGAAGGACATCCCGGTCATCGCCGGCCGTTACGTGGGACCGCCCGGCAAGGGCTCGGCCTTCCGCGCCATCTTCGAGGCCGCGGTCGCGCTCGACGTGCGGGCCTGCGCGGTGGTCGACTCGGACCTGCGCAGCATCACGCCGATGTGGATCGGCCGGCTCCTCGGACCGGTCGTGCGGAAGGCGGCCGACTACGTAACGCCGCTGTACGCGCGTCACAAGCACGACGGCACGATCACCAATTCGATCGCGTACCCGCTGACGCGCGCGCTGTATGGCTTCCGCATCCGCCAGCCGATCGGCGGCGAGTTCGGGTTCCACGCTGATCTCGCGCGCGCGTATCTCGCGCAGCCCGTGTGGGACGGCGACGTCGCGCGATTCGGCATCGACATCTTCATGACCACGACCGCGATCGCGCGGCACGTGCGCGTGGCTCAGGCATTCCTCGGCTCGAAGATCCACGATCCAAAGGACCCCTCGGCGGACCTTGGTCCGATGTTCACGGAGGTAGTCGGTACGCTGTTCACGCTTGCGCACGACAACGCCGCGATCTGGCGCGAGGTCGTCGGATCGAAGGCCGTCCCGGTGGTGGGCGACGTCGAGGTCGTCGACCCCGAGGCGATCCCGGTCGATCCGGCGCGGCTGCGCGCCAAGTACGAGGCAAGCGCACCGGCGCAGCGCGCGCTCTGGGAGCGAGTGCTGCGCACGAAGATTCCCGCGGCGATCGATTCGAGTGTTTGGGCTTCCATCGTGTTCGACTTCCTCGACGCCGCGCTCGCGGACCCGAGCGAAAGCCAGACGCTCGCGCGGGGATTGCTTCCTCTCTATTACCTGCGCGTCGCCGAGTTCGTCGACGAGGCGAAGAACATGACGACCGAGCAGGCGGAGGACATCGTCGAGACCGGCGCCCTCGCGATGGAGAAAGAAAAGGGTGAGCGGCGAGCGGCTTCGCTGCGAGACGCGAATTTGAAAAGCGAGCGTGCGCGGGCGGAGGCGAGCACCAAGCCATGACCGTCAGCCTCAAAGAGGATCAGCTCGTCCTGATCACCGAAGACGACGGCAGCCTGCCGCTTGGCGCGTCCAGCCCGCTGGGCCTCTACTACCACGACACGCAGTTCCTCTCCGGCTACAGGCTCCGGGTGAACGGCGCGGAGCCGCTGCTGCTTTCGGCGAACACCGAACAGAACTACGTCGCGACGTTCCAGCTCATGCATTCGGAGGGCGGCGCGCGGCTCGGCACGGCACGCCACACCGCGGACACCATCTCGATCCGCCGCACGCGCTTCCTCGCGGACGGCCTGCGCGAGCGCATCGGCGTGCTGAACGCCAATCCCCGTCCGGTGCACCTCGTCCTCGAGCTCGAATTTGAAGCCTCGTTCCGCGACATGTTCGCCGTTCGCGGATACCGCGAGGTCGCTCCCGTTCCAACGGCGGTGAGCATCGACCGGCGCCCGGAGGGATTCACCCTGGAGCGAGTCGGCCGCGACGGCGTCCGGCGCACAACTGAGATCACGGTCCGGCCGGCGCCCGAGGCGATCGACGGCCTGCGGATGCGCATCGAGCGTGATCTCGCGCCACAACAGGTGTTGATGATCGAGCTCTCCGCGATACCTCGTGAGGATGGCGCCGGTGAGGCGCCCTCGCCGGGACGGTTCGACGACGCACTTGACGCGCTCAATGCAAGATACCGGCGCTTCCTGCGCTCCTGCACCCGCTACACGACGAGCTCGGAGGTGCTGGACGAGGGTCTCATCGCGCGCAGCGCGCTCGACATGCGCGCGCTGCTCGAGTTCCACGAAGGCGGACCCTTCCCCACCGCGGGCATCCCGTGGTATGCGGTGCCGTTCGGACGTGACGCGCTCATCAGCGCATACGAGACGCTCGGATGGAATCCCGACCTCGCGCGCGGCACGCTCCGGCTCCTCGCGCGGCATCAGGGCGTGAAGGTCGACGAGTACACCGAGGAAGAGCCCGGCAAGATCTTCCACGAGCTGCGGCGCGGCGAGCTCGCGCGCCTGGGCGAGATCCCACACCGTCCGTACTACGGATCGATCGACGCGACGCCGCTCTTCGCGCTCGTGTTCGCGGAGACCGTGAAGTGGACAGGAGACCGCGCGCTCTGGCGCGAGCTGCTCCCCGCAGCCGAGCGCGCCCTCACGTGGAGCGACGGCCCGTTCGGCGACCCGGATCGCGACGGCTACATCGAGTACGGCGCGCGCGGGACGACGCTGCGCAGCCAGGGCTGGAAAGACTCATCCGAGTCCCTGTCGGATCGCGACGGCACGCTCTCCGCACTGCCGGCCGCGCTGGTCGAAGTGCAGGCGTACCTCTACGCGGCGAAGGCGGGCATGGCGGACCTCTACGCAGTGGATGGCGATTCCAAGCGCGCCGAGAAGCTGCGCGCCGAAGCGGCCGAGCTGCGCGAACGCTTCGCGCGCGATTTCTGGATGCCCGGCGAGACGAGCTACGCGCAGGCGCTCGATGCGCACAAGAAGCAGGTCCCCGCTGTCACGAGCAACGCGGCGCACGCGCTCTGGGCGGGCATCGCGACGCCCGAGCACGCCGCGGCGCTCGTGCGCCGGCTGATGGAGCCGGACATGTACACCGGCTGGGGGCTGCGCACACTGTCCTCGCGCTACCCCACCTACAACCCGATGAGCTATCACAACGGGTCGGTGTGGCCGCACGACTCCGCGCTCGCGGCGCACGGCATGGCGCGCTACGGCTTCCGCGAAGAGGCGAACGAAGTCGTCAGCGGGCTGATGGAGGCAGGGCGGCGCTTTCCCAACGCGCGGCTGCCAGAGCTGTTCTGCGGATTCCAGCGCGACCTGCGCTTCTCGTCGCGGCCGGCCGACTATCTGGTCTCGTGCATCCCGCAGGCGTGGTCCGCAGGCATGATCTTCCTGAACCTGCGCACGCTGCTCGGAATGGAGCCGGATCTTCAGACGCAGCGGCTCCTGCTCGATCCGGCGCTGCCCCCTTGGCTCGACCGCATCGACGTCCGCGATCTGCGCGTCTTTGACACGCCGATCTCGTTCCGCGTGCGACGCGGGACGACGAACGCTCCCGACCGCATCATCGGAGCACGCGGCCGCGTCACGCGCGCGAGGTCTGCATCGCTCGCTTAAAGCGTCGCGCGAAGCGCATCCTGCTCATCCACTACACCACTCCCACCGTCCTCGGCGGTGTCGAGCAGGTCATGGGCACGCACGCTTCCGCGCTGCACGAGGCCGGCGCCGCGGTCACGATCCTCGCCGGACGCGGGGGCGCGTCGCCGTCGGGCGTGCGCATCGCGCGCGTGCGGGAGGCTGACTCGCGCACGCCGACGGTCGAGCGCGACCTCGTATCTCTCGCGCGTGGGGAGCGAAACGCGCGGCACGACGCGCTGGTCGAGCGCCTCACAAAGAGGATCGGCCCCGAGTTCACACGCGCGGATCGCGTGGTCGTCCACAACGTGCTGACGATGCCTTTGAACCTCGCGCTCACCGAAGCCATCGCGCGGCTCGCGCGCGCCGCGCCCGGCAAGACGATCGCCTGGACGCACGACATCGCCGCGTTCGACCCGCGCTACGACGCGTACCGCCATCCGGGCGAGCCGTGGGACCTCATCAGGCGCGCGCTCCCCGGCATCCGCTACGTCGTCGTGTCGGAGGAGCGTGCCGCGCAGCTGAGCAAGCTGACCGGTCTGGCGCGCGATCGGATCTCCATCGTCACGAACGGCATCGATGTCGAAAAGGTCCTCGGCCTCTCGATCGCCGGCGCGCGCCTGGCCGAGCGCCTTGGGATCCTCGAAGCGGAGCCGCTCCTCCTCCAACCGGTGCGGCTCACCAAACGCAAGCGCGTCGAGGCGGCCATCGACGCGACCGCGGTGCTCCGAAAGCGTGGTCACGACGCGATGCTCGTCGTCACCGGCGTGATCGGCCCGCACGACGCGCGCAACCGGACCTATCTGAAGGAGCTCGCGCAGCGCGCCGCGAAGGTGGAGGGCGTAAAGCTGCTTGCGGCGATGGGCATCCGCGTGCACTACGAGCAGGTCGTGGACCTGTACGCGCTCGCCGACGTGCTGGTTTTCCCGAGCGAGAGCGAGGGCTTCGGGATCCCGATGCTCGAGGCGGGCCTGCATCGCATGCCGATCGTCTGCAGCGACATTCCCGCGCTGCGCGAGACCGGCGGCGACGATCCGATCTATGTCCCAGTGGACGCGAGTGGCGAGCAGATCGCGGACGGCGTCGAGAAAGCGCTGGACTCGCGCGTCATGCGGATGCGCTCGCGCGCACGCGCGCACGCCTGGACAGCGATCCTGCGGGAGCGGGTGCTGCCGGTGATCCTCGAGGACAAGCCGTGAAATGCGTGGTCATCATCAACGATCCCGAGCGCGAGCGCGCGCTCGTCGATCTCGGCGCGGGGCTCGCGCCCGGCGCTGACCTGCTGATCGTCTCGGTCATCGAGGTGCCCGAGGGCGAGCCGCTCGCGTCCGCGCAGCCTGATGCCAAGCGCCGCCGACGAGAGCTCTCTGGGATCGTTCCGGAGGGCTCGGGCGCGCGAACGCACGTGACGGTCGGGCGGCAGGGTTGGACCGCCGTGGTGGAGCTCGTCGCGAAAGAGCGTCCGGACCTTCTCATCGTCGGCTGGCGACGCCCGGGTTGGGATTACCTCGGCACGACCATCGAGGCGATCCTGCGCACGCCGCCGTGCGACATGGCGGTGGTCAAGGGCGCGTTCCACCGTGTGCGACACATCCTCGTCCCGGTACGCGGCGGACGGTACGCCGACCTCGCCGTGCGGGTCGCCACGGGCTGGGCACGTGCGAACGAGGGCAGCGTCACGCTGCTGCACGTACGCGCGCCGGGATCTCGTCGCGCGCCGACGCTCTATCAGCTCCTCGGCGAGCGCGCGCAGGACGAACGGGTGGAGCGGCTGGTGACGCGCACCGGCGACCCGGCGAAGGTCATCACCGAAGAGCTCGCCACGCACGTTGGCGTCGTGTTCGGCGCGACCGGTCGCGAGAATGCGAAGGATCCGATCGGACCGGTCGGCCAGGAGCTCATGGCCGCGTCGCGCGCCGCGATCATCGTGCGGACCGCACTCCCGTTCGCGCCGGTCTTCGTGCCACCGCCGCCGCTCCCGATCGATCGCGCGTCACGCAGTATTGCGATCGGCGAGCTGGTGGACGCGTGGTTCGTGCGCAACACGTTCACCTCGAGCGAGTTCGCCGAGCTGGGCAAGCTGGTCGAGGCGAAGGAACGGCAGGGCCTGACGATCTCGGTCGCGCTCCCGACGCTCAACGAGGCGGCGACGATCCAAAAGGTGATACACGCGATCCGTTCGCGATTGATGGAACGCATCCCGCTCGTGGACGAGCTGATCGTCATCGACTCGCGGTCTGACGACCGCACGCGCGAGATCGCGCGCGCCGAGGGCGTGCCTGTGTACATCCACGACGAGATCCTCCCCGAGACCGGCTCGTATCGCGGCAAGGGCGAGGCACTCTGGAAGAGCCTGCACGTGACGACGGGCGATCTCGTGGTGTGGGTCGACACCGACGTCTCCAACACGCATCCCAAGTTCGTCTACGGGATCCTCGGCCCGCTCCTGATGCGGCCCGAGATCCAGTTCGTAAAGGCCTTCTACCAACGTCCGCTCAACGTCGGCGGCGAGCTGCAAGCGACGGGCGGCGGTCGCGTGACCGAGCTCGCCGCGCGGCCGATCCTGAACCTGTTCTTCCCCGAGCTCTCCGGTCTGGTCCAACCGCTCTCCGGCGAGCAGGGCGGCCGGCGCACGCTCCTCGAGCAAT
Source organism: Chloroflexota bacterium (assembly GCA_031394155.1). GTDB lineage: Bacteria > Chloroflexota > Limnocylindria > P2-11E > P2-11E > CF-39. Next base: position 11,145 of record JANMWW010000034.1, read on the forward strand.
TGCCTTTCTTCACCGGCTACGGCATCGAGACCGGGCTGCTGATCGACACGCTCCAGCGCGCCGGGCTCGACGCGATCGCGCAGGTCGACATGAAGCAGCGCATCCACCGCAACCAGACACTTCTGGCGTTGTCAAAAATGAGCTTCGAGATCCTCCAGGTCGCCCTCCGGCGCGTCGGCGAGGCCCACGGCGAGCGTCTGTGGGAGGAAGCCAACTCGAGCCTGAAGCTCATCACGACGCAAGAGGGACGGCTGCACCTCGAGCTGCACGATATCGGTGCGAACGAGCGCCCGCCCATGGCGACCGTGCCCGCGTACCGCACCGCGCGCGCGCGGTGAGAGTGCTGCGCACGCGACCCGAGACGGCGGCCTGGCGTGCGACCGTGGAGCGGGTCGCCCTCGTCCCGACGATGGGCGCGCTGCACGCCGGCCACATCTCGCTCGTCGAGCGCGCCCGGCGCGAAGCCGGCGCGACGATCGTCTCGATCTTCGTGAACCCGACGCAGTTCGGTCCGAGCGATGACTTCACGAAGTATCCGCGTCACGAAGCGGCGGATCTCGCGATGCTCGAGCGCGCCGGCGTGACCGCGGCGTTCGTCCCGAGCGTCGCCGAGATGTATCCGCCCGGTGACACCATGCGCGTCGATCCGGGCGCCATCGCCGCCCCACTCGAGGGCGAGGCGCGGCCCGGACACTTCGTTGGCGTCGCCACCGTCGTCGCGAAGCTCTTCGAGATCACGAGACCGGACGTCGCGCTGTTCGGTCAAAAGGATTTCCAACAGCTTCGCGTCCTGCAGACGATGGCGCGCGAGCGCTATCCGGCCGTCCGCGTGTTGGGCTGTCCGATCGTGCGCGAGCCTGATGGCCTCGCGATGTCCTCACGCAATGCGTACCTGACGCCCGAGCAGCGGACGGCCGCCCTCGCGCTCTCGCGTGGCCTGTTCGCGGCACAGAACGCCTGGTCGCACGGCACCCGCGATCCCCTGCGACTGCGCGCGCGGGTCCAGGAGGTACTGGAGAAGGAGCCGATGGTCACGGCGGAGTACGTGTCCGTCGCCGATCCCGTGACCCTGACTGAGCTGCGGCTCCCCGCGAACCGAGCGGTCATCTCGCTGGCCGCGCGTGTTGGCGCGACGCGACTCATCGACAATGCCCTGCTGGGTATGGACGTGAGCGGGCTCGCGTGAGGCAGCGCAACCTCCTGGCGGCGTTCAGCGTCGCCCACTTCGCGCATCACGTGACCAACAGCCTGCTGTCAGCGCTGCTTCCCTTCATGGTCAGCGACGGACTCGTCACATCCAACACGCTCGCGGGATTCGCGGTCACCTCCTCGGCGGTCGCATCGGGCCTCACGAATCCGCCCCTCGGAGTGCTCGCGGACCGCGTCGGCGCGCGCCGCGTGATCGTCGGCGGGCTCTTCCTCATCGCCTTCGCGAGCGTCGCGATCGGACTTTCGGGTACGTACTGGATGCTGCTCGTCGGCCTCCTGATCATGGGGATCGCAAGCGGGACGTATCACGCGCCCGCGTCCGCGCTCATCGCGGAGGTCTTCCCCTTCGCGCGGCGCGGCGTCGCGCTCGGAACGCACACAACGGCTGGTCACCTCGCGTTCTTCGCGGCGCCGCTCCTGGCCGGTGCGCTTGCGGCGACCGGCACGTGGCGCACGCCGTACATCGTGTTCGCGATCGCGCCGGTGTTGTGCGGCATCCTGCTGCTGCGCGTCGCGCCGGCCGGAGCCCGATCCACCGAACGGCACGAATGGCTCGCGACGTTCAGCGACATCGGCCGCGTCGCGCGGGCCATCGGCCCGCTGGTCACGCTCTCGATCCTCGCGCAGATGCTCATCTCGAGCGCGCTCGCGTTCCTCGCGCTCTACCTTGAGGACCGCGGGGTATCACCGGCGGTCGCAGCCGGGCTCTTCGGTGTTCCGCAACTCGCGGGACTCGTCGCCGCGCCGATGTCGGGCGTGCTCTCAGATCGCTTCGGCCGCCCCGCGATCCTGATGGGCGCGCTCATCGCGAGCGGTCCTGTCTCTGGCTGCTCACGGTCACGCCGATCGAGCTGGTCGTCATTCCGCTGCTGCTGATCGGCGCGTGTCTGTCCTTCCGCGCGACGACCACCGAGGTTCTCATCATCGACAACACGCCCGTGGCAAGGCGTTCAACTGTCTTGGGGACCTACTACCTGATCAACCAGCCCGTCGGCGGGATCGCTGCGCCGATCTTCGGCGCCATCGCCGACGCGGCCGGCATGAGCACGGCTTTCACCTGGCTCGCGTACGCGTTCCTCGCGTTCTCCGCGATGGCGATCGTGGTGGCCGCTACGGGTGCAGCGCGGATACGAGCAGCGTCATCGCCTGGTTAAGAGGAGCATCGACTCCGCGGCGCTGACCCTCGCGATACACCGCGCCGCAGATCGCATCCACCTCCGTCCGGCGCTTCGCCTCGACATCCTGCAGCATCGAGCTGCGATTCGCGCCGGTGAGCTGCGCCATCTCGCGCCACCACGTGACTGCGTCGTCCTCACCGATGCGCACTCCGGCCGCGGTCGCGACGCGCGCCACCTCGCGCGCGAGCACGTCGGCGATGCGGCCCGCGGCCACGTCGCCAAGCAGCTCCGAGTTGAGGCACCCGAGCAGCGCCGTTGTCGGGTTCACCGCCGCATTCGTCGCGACCTTCCGCCACACGGATGGCCATGGATCGTCGAGCACCTTCACCGTCATGCCTCCGCTGGCGAGACACTCAGCGAGCGACCCGAGCTTCTGCCGTGATGCCGTTCCGGTGGGTTGTCCGAGCTCGGCGCGGCCCGCGCCGGTCGCGTGCAGCGCGCCGTTCTCATCCAAGCGCGCACCGACGTACATGACCCCGACCGCCGCGCGCTCTGCTCCGACCGCATCGCGCAGGATCTCGTAGTTCCCGAGGCCGTTCTGGAGCGTGATCGCGACGCCACCTTTCGAGACGATCTGCTGCGCGATCGCTGCGGCCCAGGCGGTGCCCTGCGCCTTCACGGATACGACCGCGGCGTCGACCGGCTTCTCGCTCTCGCGCAGCGGCGCCTTCGTTCGGTCGATGAGGATGAGTTCCGCACGTCCCTGGAGCGCGAGCTCGATGACGTGGCCGATCGCTCCGTATCCGATGATGGCTATGCGGATCGGGGTTTGACCTCGCTGGCCAGGCCAAGCGCTCGCGGCTTTTGGGAAAGGCCCTGTCGCAGAGCGTCGAGCTCGCTGTCCTTCATCGTGAAGCTGTGCTCCGCGTCGGGGAACGCGCCGCTGCGCACCTCTGCATCGAAGGCCTTGAGCGCACCCTCGACCTGCGCGCCGATGTCCGCGTAGCGCTTGGCGAACTTCGGCTTGAAGTCGCCGTAGAGCCCGAGCACGTCGTGCAGCACGAGCACCTGCCCATCGCAGTCCGGCCCGGCGCCGATGCCGATCGTCGGGATCGAAAGACGTTCCGTCACCATCTTCGCGACGGGCGATGGGATCGACTCGAGCACGATCGAGAACGCGCCCGCGTCCTCCAGCGCGACGGCATCGTCGATGAGGCGGCGTGCGGCACGGGCGGTGCGCGCCTGGGTCTTGAAGCCGCCGAGCTGCGCGACACGCTGCGGCGTGAGCCCGACGTGGGCCATCACCGAGATGCCGTTGTCGACGAGGGTCCTCACCGTCTCAACGGTCTCGTGCCCACCTTCGATCTTCACGGCATCCATACCCGCTTCCTTGAGGAAGCGCGCCGCATTGCGGAGCGCGTCCTGTGGACCAGCCTGGTAGGACCCGAACGGCATATCGCCGACGAGGACCGGGTGCGTCGCGCCGCGCGAGACGGACGCGGCCATGCGGATCATGTCGTCCATCGTGACCGGCACGGTGTTGGCGTAGCCGAGCATGACCATGCCGGCGGAGTCGCCAACAAGGAGCACGTCGATACCCGCACGGTCCACGAGGTGCGCGAACGCCGCGTCGTATGCGGTCATCATCGTGATCCGCTTCCCGTCCCTCTTCATCGCGACGAGGTCCGGCACCGTGATCTTCTTCGCGGGCGCGGCGCCGCCGTAAGCGGCGACCTCGGCAGGCTTGTCGGGCATCGTCGTTACCTCCGTCCAGGCCGACTCGCGTCGGTCCCGGCGTCTTTCATCAGTCTAGTGAAGTGTGTAAACACATACAGCGTGACGGACGGTGCGATGTTTTCGTCGGTAGAGTCACGCAATGCGCCGGAAAGAGCTCGCCGGTCACATGCAGCGGACCGAGGCGATCTCGGTCGGCTCCTACATCGACGCCAGCCCGCAGATCGCGAAGGGCGCCGGCACGGCGACCAAGCGCATCGACGGCGTGATTTGCCTCGCCGCGAAGAACATCGATGAGCCGTTCCTCAACCGCGCGCTCGGCGTCGGCACGATCGCCGACGCGACTACGGCGCTGCTCGACCGCATCGAGCGCTTCTACGAGTCGATCGGCAAGCCGCCGCGCATCGCGATCGCCACGGGCTTCGTCCCACTTACCCAGATGCGCCTGCTCGAGCGCCGCGGCTATGCGCCTGTGGACGACGGCTCCGCACTGATCTACGTGTACGACCGCCGTCGTCCGCCAGAGATGCCGGCGATCGCCGGGCTGACCATCGAGCGCGTCGGCCCCGATCTCGCGAGCGTGTATTCGAAGACCGGATTCGAGAGCTTCAGCGAGCGCGGCCCCCAGTTCGTGCAGATCATCGACGCGCTGGTGCGGTCGCGCCGCCGCGGGCTGCGGGCGTTCCTCGGGCGCATCGATGGCGAGCCCGCGGCCACCGGCATGCTCTTCGACGTGCGGCCGATCGGCGGGCTGGGCAATGGCAGCGTGCGGCCGGTCTTCCGCGGGCGCGGCCTTCAGAAGGCGCTCATGGCGCACCGGATCCGCGATGGCTGGGCACGCGGCTATCGCGTCTTCTTCGGCGAGACGGAGAATCCGGTCTCAGCGCACAACATGGAGAGCCTGGGGTGGCGGAAGCTCTATGACGAGGTGGACTGGCAGCGCACGACATAGCTCAGGGCCGCCACGAATGGTTTGCCGCAACTACATCACGTGCTTCGCCTTGAAGGCATCGACTTCCTTCCCATAGAACCACTTGTCAGCGACATCGCACTTGGCAAGTCGTTGCTCGCGCACACCGTTCGCATCGCCAATCGCGGCACCGTACCTGTCGCATAGCACCTTGAGCTCGTGCGCCCACTCCTTCACGGGCTTCGCGAGGGCGCCGATTTCATCTTTGCCCGTCAGGTCATCCGCAGCCACTGCGCAGTACTCCACGGCGCCCTTAAATGGCCGCGAGCCGCGCCGCGTAATAGCCGTCAATACGGCCCGAGCGTCAGCCGATCAGTTACGCCACGCTTCGTGGAGATGCCGCCGGCTAGCGCGCTAAGCGAGCGACCAGCTTCGCGACAAGACGCTGCGCGACTTCCGTCTTCGGCAGGAGCGGCAGCGACTCGACGCCATCGGCGCTCACGAACGTCACCTTGTCGGTGTCGCTGCCGAAGACGGATCCGGGTTCGCTGATGTCGTTCGCCACCACGAGATCGAGCTTCTTCTCGCGCAACATGCGCTCCGCTTCCTTCGTCGCATCGCCAGTCTCGGCCTTGAAGCCGATCACGATCGTTCCGCGCCTCCGCGCCGCCACCACCGCCTTCAACACATCGGGGTTCTCGGTCAGGCGGATCGTGAGCACTGAACCCGCATCGCGCTTCTTGATCTTGCGCGTAGACGTCTCGATCGGACGGTAGTCGGCGATCGCGGCAGCCATCACGACCGCGTCCGTTTCCGGCAGGAGTGCGAGCACCGACCATTTCATGTCCTGCGCGCTCTCGACCGCGATCATGCGAACGCCTGCGGGCGCCGCGAGCGCGGTCGGACCGCTGACCAGCGTCACGTCGGCTCCGGCATCGTGCGCGGCCTTCGCGATCGCGTAGCCCATCTTGCCGCTCGAACGGTTCGAGACGAAGCGCACGGGATCGATCGCCTCGACGGTCGGTCCGGCGGTCACGACCACCTTGCGACCGGCGAGCGAGCCGCGACGCGACGTATTGGCGTGGATGGCGCCTGCGGCGTCAGCCGCGCTTGCGGCAAGAGCGTCGGCGATCGCAGCCTCGATCCGTCCGAGCGTCGCGAGGCGCCCCGGCCCGACGTCACCGGATGCGAGCGGCCCCGAGTCCGGCTCGACGATGTGCATACCGCGCGCGCGCAGCGTCGCGACGTTCGCTTGCGTCGCCGCGTTCTGCCACATGTGCGTCTCCATCGCCGGCGCAATAACGATCGGCGCCGCAGTGGCCAACACCGTTGTCGCGATCAGATCGTCTGAAAATCCTGCGGCGAGGCGCGCGATGACATGGGCTGTCGCGGGCGCGATGACGACGACGTCGGCTTGCCGGCCCATCGCGACGTGCCCGGCGGCACGTTCGTCCTGGATCTGGAACATCTCGACCTCGACCGGCCGGTACGTCAGCGCCTGGAATGTGAGCGGCCGAACGAACTCGGTGGCCGACCGGCTCATGACGACCTGCACCGTCGCGCCGGCCTGCACCATTCGCCGGGCGAGCTCGATCGACTTGTACGCCGCGATCGAGCCGGTCACGCCGAGGACCACGAAGCGGCCGTTCAATGCTGCGCTCACGCGTTCAGCTCATAGAGGAGGCGCAGGCCTTCGAGCGTGAGGTCCTCGTCGACGCTCTCGATGCCCTTCGCGAGCGGCGCGATGGTGGCCGCGAGACCGCCGGTCGCGATCACGCGCGGCTTCGCCGGGAGCTCAGCGAGGATCCGCGTCAGGAGGCCTTCGACCAGGCCGACGTACCCGAAGACGATGCCCGACCGCAGGCAGTCCGCGGTGTTCTTGCCGATCGCGGTCGCGGGTGGCGTGAGCGCGACGCGGAAGAGTCGCGACGCGCGGCCGAAGAGCGCCTCCGCCGAGACCTCGAGTCCGGGCGCGAACGATCCGCCGAGGAAGTCCCCCGCCTCGTTGACGACGTCGAAATTCGTGGTCGTGCCGAAGTCCACGATGACGACGGGTCCGGGATAGCGGCGATGCGCAGCGAGCGTGTTGGCGATGCGGTCCGCGCCTACCTCGGACGGGTTGTCGACGCGAAGACGAACGCCGGTCTTGATGCCCGGCCCGATCACGAACGCGGGACGCTCGAGGTACCGCTCTGCGAGGCGCGTGAACGCTTGCGTGAGCGAGGGCACCACGCTCCCGACGACCAATGCATCGAGCTCGGCGAGGGCGAGATCCTGCTGGTCAAGCAGCGCGTCGATCGACACGGCGAGCTCGTCCTCGGTGCGGTCGTGCACCGTGGCCAGCCGCCAGGTGCGCAGGAGCTTCGCATTCTCGTAGACGCCAAGGACCACATTGGTGTTGCCGACGTCGACCGCGAGCACGCTGGTCATCTCAATCGTTCGCTTCGGTCGCGCCGGTGCGCAGGCCTCCCCGGGCGGACTGTGCCTTGAGAGCCTTCGCGACATTCGCCGGCACGTATTTGTCGACGGACGCGCCGAACGCGACGAGCTCCTTCACGCGCGACGCGGACACGAAGAGGTACTCCGGCGCCGTCATGAGATAGACCATCTCGATCTCCGGCGCGAGTGCGCGGTTCATCGTTCCCATCTCGAACTCGAATTCGAAGTCGGAGAGGGCGCGGATGCCGCGGATGATGAAGCTGGCGCCGCACTCCTTCGCAAAGTCGACCTGGAGGCCTTCAAAGGCGCGGGCCTCGACGTTGCTCCACTTCTTGCACGCATCGGCCATGAGCGCCACGCGCTCGTCGGCGTCAAAGACCGTCTTTTTCGTTAGGTTGCGTCCGACAGCCACGACGACCCGGTCGAAAAGGCGCGATGAGCGCTCGACGACGTCGAGATGGCCGTTCGTCGGTGGGTCGAACGACCCCGGATAGATGGCCACGCGCTGGCTCATGCCGGTCGCGCCTCCTGCATTTGGTAGTGCACGCCGCGATGCATCGTATCCCCTACGACGCGGCGAACAGGTGCCATTCGCCTTCGACTCCCTTCAAGGCGTGCATGCCGCGATCGTCGAATCGCAGACCGGATCCCGTGGTGAGGTCGCGGACGGTCGACGACGCGAGCACCTCGCCGGGTGCGGCGAGCTCACGGATACGCGCGCCAATGATGGTGGCGATGCCGCCGACCTTTCCCGCGATCTGCTGGCACTCGCCGGTGTGCGCGCCAGCGCGGATCTCGAGCCCGAGCTGACGCACGCGATCACGCACCGCGATGGCGCAGCGCACGCCTCGGGCTGGGCCGTCGAACGTCGCGTAAAAGCCGTCACCCGCGGTGTCCTGCTCGAGGCCGCGGTACCGCGTGAGCTCCTCGCGCACGAGCGCGTGGTGACGCTCGACCAGCGCGCCCCAACGCTGATCGCCAAGAGCGGTCGCCTTCGAGGTGCCTTGGACGATGTCGGTGAAGAGCGCGGTCGCGAGGAAGCGGTCCGCCTCGACGATCGGCCGCGTCCCGGTGAGGAACTCCTGCACCTCGGCGAGGATCTCGTCCTGATGCGAGACCCACCACATGTGGTCCCCGCTGGGCAGCTCGACGTATTTCGCACCGGGGATGTGCTCCGCCAGGTAGCGTCCGTCGCGCACGTCGACGTCGTGATCGTCGACGGCCTGGATGACCAGGCTGGGCACGCGCACATGCGGCAGCACGTCCCGCACGTCGACGTAGGTATTGATGCGGAGCAGCTGGGCCGCAGCGGCCGGCGAAGCGCTGCGCCGGAGCATCGCCGTGAACCACTGCGCGGCGTAATTGTCACCCGCGAGGCTCGGCGCGTAGTACGCGAGGTCCTTGTCCGTGAAGAGACCCCAACCCTCGCGCTCGAGCTTGTCGGCATACGCGAGACGCGCTTCGGTGTCGGGCGCCCAGGGGTAGTCGGGCGTGCGCAACCGCTTGGCGAAGCCGCCATAGGTGATCAGCGCACGCGTGCGCTCCGGGTACGTCGCCGCGAAGACGATGCACATCCCCGCGCCCTCCGAATGCCCAAAGAGCGCGGCGCGCTCGCAGCCCGCCGCATCCATGACCGCACGCACGTCGTCCATTCGCTCTTCGATGGTCGGATATCCGGCGACGCGATCAGAGAGGCCGGTGCCACGCTTGTCGAGGACGATGACGCGCGCGAACGAGCCGAGCCGCTCGAGACTATTCGCCATGCGCGGGTTCTCCCACATCATCTCGATGTTCGAGATCCACCCTGGCACGTACACGAGGTCGAACGGTCCGCTGCCGAAGACGTGATAGGCGATGCTCACGTCGCCGCTGTGCGTGTAGCGCGTCTGGGGCGCCATGGGCGCCTACTCTAACCGCGATGGCAGGCGCGCCCGCCCCGCTCGAGGTGCGTCCGGACAGCTCGATCTACAAGATCGACGGCGGGTGGTTCCGCGCGCGCTGGCACTTCTCCTTCGATCGCTACACGGATCCAAAGCACATGGGCATCGGAACGATGCGTGTGTTCAATCACGACACGCTCATACCGGGCGCGGTCTGGCCGATGCATCCGCACCGCGACATCGAGGGGATCACCTACGTCGTCGCGGGCGAGTTCGAGCACAAGGACAGCCTGGGCAACGGCGGCGTGCTGCGGCCCGGCGGCGTGCAGCGCATGCGTCTCGGATCGGGAGCCGAACACTCCGAGGGCAACCGCTCGAAGACCGACGAGATGCAGTTCATCCAGATGTGGATCCTGCCGACCAAGCGCGGCCTCGCACCTGATGTGGTCCAGCGCCAATACACGACCGTGGACCGGACCGATCGGCTGCTCCGCCTTCTGAAACCGGAAGGGTCCGAGGGCGAAGGCATCGACGTGGCGCAGGACGTCTCGATATACGTCTCACATCTCTCGACCGACGTGCGCGTCGATCACGAGTTCGGTGCGGGTCGCGGCGGATACCTGTACCTGATCAGCGGGTCGCTCGCTGCGAACGGGACGCTGATGACGACCGGCGACGCCGCGTACGTGCGCGGCGCGGGCTCACTCGGCCTCGCCGCCAGCGCCACCAGCGAGCTGCTGGTCGTCGACACTCCGCTGTAGTCCCGCGATGAGCCTCCCCGCGGCGTAGGTCGCGACGACGAGCGGCGCGCCGAGCCCGTACGCAAGCTCGCGCTCGTCGTCGGTCGCCAGGATCACGATGTCGGTGCGGCGGCCCTTCACCAGCGCGCCGGTGCGCTCGCCGCGGCCAAGCGCATGCGCCGCGTTGATCGTCGCGGCGACGATGGCCTCGTGCGGCGTCAGCCCGCAGAGCGTCGCCGCGAGCGCGATCGCAGCCGGCATCCCGACGAGCGGCGACGTTCCGGGGTTGTGATCGGTGGCGATCGCGACCGGCACCTGCGCCGTCAGGAATCGCCGGGCGTCCGGGGCGGCGTAGCCGACGAAGAACGCGCTGCCGGGTAAGAGCACCGCGGGGATCGCCGCACGCGCGAGCGCTCGAAGGCCATCGGCCGACGCATTCGCCACGTGGTCGGCAGACCGCACCTTGATCCGCGCGGCGAACTCCGTCGCGCCGACATCGTTCAACTGGTCTGCGTGCAGCGTTATCGCCAGACCCGCCTCGCGCGCCGCCTTCGCGAGCGGGCGCACATCGTCGATCTCGAACACGCCGCGTTCGACGAACGCGTCGACGGCCTCGGCCAGCCCCTCGGCTGCAACCGTCGCGACGGCTTTCACGGCGCTCTGCACGAACCCTTTCCGATCCTCGCTGTGAGCCTTTGGAAGCGCGTGCAGCGCGAGGTATGTCGTTGACACGTCTATTGCCGAGGACGCGCGCGCCCGGGCGATCAGCCGGAGCTGCCGCAGCTCCTCATCGGGTTCGAGCCCGTAGCCACTCTTCACCTCGATCGTCGTCGTGCCGAGCGCCGCCGCGTTCTCCAGGCGCGCGCGCAGATTCCCGAGGAGCGCCTCGTCGCTCGCCTCGCGCGTCGCGCGGACCGTGGCGTGGATGCCCCCGCCACGCTCGAGCACCGCGAGGTAGTCCGCGCCGCTCCGTCGCGTCACGAATTCGTCCCAGCGATGACCCGCGTAGCAGAGATGGGTGTGCGGATCTACAAATCCAGGCATCACCACCGCACCGGCGGCGTCGATGATCGGTGCGCTCGCCGTCAGCTCGAGGCGCTCCCACGCGTCATCCCGCCCCGTCGCGACGATGACACCGTCGCGTGATGCGACCCAGCCGCCCTCGATCGCGCCGACATCGCCGGCCGCGACCCCGACGCGCGGACGTTCGTCCTTGAGCGGCGCGAGCGTCAGCAGGCGCGCGCGGCGGATGACAAGGTCAGCCTCGCTCACGCGCGCTCGACGATCTTCCAGTACGAATCCTTGCGCACGACCCTGTCGCCGCGGAATTCGAAGAGGTCGCAGCCGCGAACCGCGA
>JANMWW010000150.1:0-1666 GCA_031394155.1 Chloroflexota bacterium
GACCGCGTGCCGCTCAACCGCTTCCATTGGCGCCTGCTGGCCGTGAGTGGCATCGGATGGATGTTCGACGCGATGGACGTGATCCTGATCTCGTTCCTGCTGGTCCCGATCGGGCGTGAGTTCGCCCTCGATGCGACGCGCCTCGGACTCGTCGCGAGCGCGGGCTTCGTCGGAATGTTCTTTGGCGCGGCGATCTCCGGTCGGCTGGCGGACCGCTACGGCCGCCGGATCGTTTTCTCCGGGACGCTCGTGATCTTCTCCATCGGCGCTGTGCTCTCCGCGATCGCTCCGACCTTCGAGACGCTTCTACTCGCGCGGGTGGTCGCGGGACTCGGACTCGGTGGCGAGCTACCGGTGGCGGCAACGCTTGTGTCCGAGTTCGCGCCGCGCGCGCAGCGCGGCCGGATGATCGTGCTCCTCGAATCGTTCTGGGCCTACGGCACGTTAGTCGCGGGTGTGATCGCCATCACGGTGCTGCCCAACTACGGATGGCGGTGGGTCTTCGCCGTCGGTGCGCTGCCCGCGCTGTACGCCGCGTACCTGCGCAGCGCGCTGCCGGAATCGCCGCGCTTCCTCGCGGAGCGTGGTCGCAGCGCCGAAGCCGACGCCATCGTGCGTCGCGTCGAGCGCGCGAGCGGGGGAGCGTTACTCACCCTCGCGCGCGTCACCGCGCCAGTACGTGCGGGGCGCTCGCGCATCAGCGATCTGTTCCGACCGGAGAACCGTCGCCGCACCGCGATGCTGTGGCTTCTGTGGTTCGGCATCGTGTTCACGTACTACGGGATCTTCCTCTACGTTCCGACCCTGCTGGTCACGCGTGGACTGAGCGAGGTGCGAAGCAACGAATTCTTCTTCCTCTCGACCATCGCGCAGGTGCCGGGATACTTCAGCGCCGCATGGCTTGTGGAGCGCTGGGGTCGCAAGCCGACGCTCGTCGCGTACCTGCTGGGCTCGGGCATCTCCGCGTTCCTCTTCGGCAACGCCGGCACCGGCACGGACGCGTTCGTCTACGCCGCGTTACTGTCGTTCTTCAACCTCGGAGCCTGGGCGGTCGTGTACACGATCACCCCGGAGCTCTATCCCACGGCGATACGCGCGACCGGCGCCGGAATCGCCGCGGCGGTGGGCCGTACCGGGGGCATCCTCGGGCCGTTCCTTACACCAGTGCTTGTACCGGTGATCGGACAGTCCGGCATCTTCACCATGTTCATGGTCGTGCTCGTTTTGACGGCGCTCGTGGTCTTCGCCCTGGCGGAGGAGACCAAGGGTCGATCGCTCGAAGAGATCGCGCCACAGGCGGCCGCCTAAATGCGCGACGACGCCGACATGCGCTCGCTCGCGCAGTCGCTCGGCAGCGCCGCGCTCGGTGTCGGCATCGGTGTCGGCGTGCTGGTCGCAGGCTTCTGGGTGAGCAACCTCGCACTCGCAAATTCCACCGCGACCGCCGCCGCGAGTGGCGCGGCCATCGCCACCACATCGCGCGCGTCCGCGCCCGCCACGACGACCGCAGCCGGCGCGCCCAGCACCGTCGCCGCGACCGTCGCGCCCACACCCGCGCCGACCATCACGCCTGTCCCCACACCGACAAAAGATCCGCTCACCGTGGCGGCCTACAGCGGTCAGGGAATCCGCCTCGCAGCCTTGGGGATGCCGGTCGGCTACATGC
>JANMWW010000201.1:0-9377 GCA_031394155.1 Chloroflexota bacterium
CAGGTACGTCGCACCCGGATCGGGCCAGAGCCAATCTGGCGCCTCGGGCGTGCCAACAACGATGCCGGCTTTCGCGCCCATCTCGGTGGTCATCCCCGCAAGCGTGATGCGATCGCCCTGCGGCAGATCGCCAACGCCGTGGAACTCCACGCAGGCATAGCGCGCGCCGTCGGTCCCGATCTCGCGAACGACGCGCATGATCGCGTCCTTCATCGTGATCCCGCGCCGCAGCTTGCCGGTGAACGTGACCTTGATCGACTCAGGTACTCGCAGCCACGTGCGTCCGAGACCCAGCGCGACCGCGATGTCCGTCGCGCCCATGCCCGCACCGAACGCGCCGACCGCGCCGTACGAATTGCTGTGCGAGTCGCTGCCGACGATCACGGTGCCGGGCTCGCAGTAGCCCTCCTCGACCATGATCTGGTGGCAGACACCCTCGCCGGCGTCGTAGAACGTCGGGATCTTCTGCGCGCGCACCCATTCGCGGAGCACGCGATGCGAGTCCGCCACGACCGGCGTGGGCGCGGGTGCGGCGTGATCGATGAACACGCAGACCTTGGACGTGTCCCACACGCTGGCCTTCCCTAGATCGCGCAGGCCCGCCATGACCGCATCGATGACGGAGTCGTGGACCATCACGCGCGACACCGGCACGATGACGAGATCACCTGCCACGACGTCGCGGGCCGAGGACCGCGACAGGATCTTCTCGGCCAGGGTCTTCTGACTCACGCGACCACCCAGTCGCGCAGCACGGAGTCGAGCTGGTCCATCGACAGCGGGCCGGAGTCCGCCATCGCCTTGATGCGCCGAGTGATCTCGCGCAGCTCGGTCTTGCCGAACGTGAGGCCCAGCTGCTCGGCGCGGTGACCGACAGCGTTGTATCCCGTGAGGCGATGAGCGATGTTGATCGTGCGCTCGAGGCCGAAGTCCGCGGGATCGAGGATCTCGTATGAGTTCGGGTTGACGTAGATCGCCTTTGTGTGCATGCCGGCCTTGTGATGGAAGGCGTACTTGCCGGTCACGAAATTGTTGTACGGGATCTCGATCGAGACCATGCTCGCGACCATTTCGTCGAGCTCCTTGAGCTTCCGCAGGTCGTACTTCTTCTTGATCGCCGCCGGGTCGTCCGCATACATCCGCGCGACGAACCCGCCGAGGGGCGTGATGCCGTTGCGCTCGCCGATCCCCAACACGCTCGTGTCGATGTGCGTCGCGCCGCCCTCGAGGATCGAGTAGCTGTTCGCGACGGCGCAGCCCGCGTCGTTGTGCCCGTGGAACTCGATGTCACAGGAGACGTGATGGCGGAGCTCGACCGCCAGCGCGTAGCACTGGCGCGGCGTCGCGATGCCGACCGTGTCGGCCACGCCGACTCGATCGACGCCCATCGCGTCAACGGCCTTGTAGACCTTGAGCAGATCACCTTCGGTCGAGCGGAAGGAATCCTCGCTCGAGAAGCGGACTTCTTTGCCGCTGTCCTTGATGAACGTGATGACGTTGCGCGCCTCGCAGATGATCTCGTCGACGCTCTTGCCGTGCGAAAACTCCCGCAAGAATGACGACGTGCCGAAGAGGATGTCGATGCCGGTCACGCCCGTCTGCACCGCAACTGTCGCGTCGTCCATGTGGCAGCGGACATGCGTGAGCACCTTCGCGCGCAATCCGAGGCCGGCGACGATCTTCAGGTCTTCGAGCGACTGCGGAGACGCCACGGGTGAGGTGAGCTCGATGTATTCGACGCCGAACGCGTCGAGCAGCGAGGCGATCTGGATCTTCTGCTCTGTCGTGAAGTGGGCATTCGAGAATTGCTCGCCTTCGCGCAGGGTTGAGTCGATGATCGCGAAGCGCTCGACCGGCATGCAGGCCCTCCCAGCGTTTCCCCACACGCGAAGCCGACGCCTGCCGGGCCCTTCAAATGAAGAAGCCCGGCAGCGCAAACGCGCAAAACCGAGCCTCACTGAAGCTTGGTCGCACGGTAGCGCTTCACCCCGGGGTCTCCCCCAGAGCGACAGCCCGCTCCCTTCCGGGTGGCGAGCCAGCCAGTGACCTCGAGTCAGGCCCCAGCTTCGGCGGTCATCCCGTTCCCGTCGCTTCAGCGGAAGCTCTGATCCTCCGCGACGGTACTACTGATGCCCGCACCTCTTGCCGGCAACGCGATATGTAGTTGTTGGCGACATCTTAGCCCGAGATGGCCCCGGGACGCTACCAAATACCCCTCTCGGGGGACTGTGGCTCGCTCGCCTGCGCCCATACGGTCCAGGGCGGGGATGCCGATGTACCGGAAACCGCTGGGATTCGTTCCGTGAAGCAGGGCGACGCCAAGGTGGTCGCAGCGGTCGTTCGCCCTGTAGAGCGTGGAGGCGCGAACGGGACCGATGCCGCACTTGTACTGGCCGCAAAGGCTGGCGACGCCGCCGCGTTCGGTGAGCTCTACGAGCGCTATCGCGACGCGATCTACCGCTACTGCTTCGCCCGCACCGGCACCTCGCACGACGCCGAGGACCTCACCGCGGATGTCTTCGTGAAGGCGCTGCGCTCGCTCGACAGCTACCAGGACCGCGGCCTGCCGTTCACGGCATTCCTCTACCGCATCGCGCGGAACGCGGCGATCGATCGTTCGCGCACCTTGAAACAGCCCTTCTCCTTCGACGGCCTCCTGGTCGAGCCCGCCTCCAAGCAGAACGTCGAGGCCGAGGCGAACCTCGCGGTCGAGAAGAGCATCCTCCTGACTGCGCTCACGCACCTGAAGCCCGAGCACCGTGACGTGATCACGATGCGCTTCATCGAGGGCTACTCCGCGCTCGAGGTGGCGCAACTGCTCGGCAAGACCGAGGGCGCGATCCGCACGTTGCAGCACCGCGCGCTCGAGCGCCTGCGCAAGGAATTCGATGCGGCGCAGAGGTCCGCGGCCAGGAAGATCAAGCGATGAACGATCGGTGAAGCAATGAACGAAGAAGGACTCGAGAGGCTCCTCGGAGGGCTCCGCCACGAGCGGATGGACCGGATCGCAGACGACAAGATCCGCGCGCTGCTCGAGACGGCCTGGACGACGAGGCAGGAGCAGCGCTCGTTCGGGTTCCGCTTCCGCCGCCTTGCGCCCATCCTCGCGACGGGCGTCCTGCTCGTTGGTCTGGGGACCGCGACGATGAGCGCCCCGGGCGAGAGCCCGCTCTATGGCCTGCGCGTAGCCATCGAGGACGCGGCCATCGCTCTGCACACCGATCCGGAGGATCGCGCCGAGTACGTGCTCTCCCTGCTCGACGATCGGCAAGCCGAAGCCGCGCGCCTCGAAGCTACTGGCAACGCCACCGCCGCGAGTAAAGCACGAGCGATCGAGGAGAACACCATCCGCATCGCCCGTGGGATGCTGCCGCAGGCTCCCGAACTACCCGCGCCGGCACCAGTCGCAACCTCCTCCGCGACGCCAACCCCGAACGAGCCTTCGCCGACGCCCGCGCCGACAGCTACGCCGGTCCCTGCCGGCACGACGAGCACGACTGCGTCGACGCCACGACCGGCCGTCGCGCCGACCAAAACACCGTCACCTCCGGCCACGCCGACGAAGGCCCCGACACCGACGGTGACGCCGACGGGATCGCCGATGCTCGTGACCGTCTACGGACTGGTGAGGAACGTCGACGGCACGCCGGGATCGGGCGTGTGCGTACGCCAGACGACGGCGACACCTGACTGCCTCGTGCTAACGGCGCCAGACGGTACGTATCGGTTCTCGTTCTCCGGCAGGGTCAACCAGGTGGTCACGGTCGTCGTCACGCGGCAGGACGGCACGATCCTCTGGAAGGGGACGGCCACCGTGACCGTCAAG
Organism: Chloroflexota bacterium; assembly: GCA_031394155.1. GTDB lineage: Bacteria > Chloroflexota > Limnocylindria > P2-11E > P2-11E > CF-39. The sequence goes on from JANMWW010000201.1 coordinate 3,827, forward strand.
GGCGCGACGGTTCAGATGCCCGACATCAAGCTCGCGAAGTAGCGGAGCATTCCGCTCGCTGACCGGGGGACGGACCACTGGGGGAGACTCGCGCATGCGCAGCGGTCGTTCCTCAAGTCGACCGGCCAATGAGGCCAGGATGGAAGGATCGACTGGAATGATCAGCAACATCTGTAGCGCGCTGTGGGTCGTGCGCCACGCCGTCGCCATCACGATCGTGATGAGCGCGGCCGGGGCCACGGTCGCCGGATCGGTGCACGGGCCGTCGGCAGATCACGCGCAGGCTGCCAGCACAACGACGAACGCTGGCGTGAGCGTCGCGCGAACGACGACTCCGGTGACGAGCGAGCTCGAGCACCAGACCACTCTGTCGGTGAACGGTAAGAACGAGCAGACCGCGACGGAGCACACGACGAGGAACGAACCCAAGCCAGTCGAGACAACGAAGCCCGTGACGGAGGGCGAGCCGAAGCACGAGAACACCGCGACAACGTCAAACGACGAGACCCTCTCGGTTCTCGTCAAGGACTGTCTCGTGAAGTACGCGGCTGCCAAGAACGCCCCTGAAGAGACGAGCCCGGCGAGCGAGGCGTGCCGCAAGGCGATCGCGGCGAGCCGACTGTCCCCGAAGGACTTCTGGCTGCGCTTCGGGCCGAAGGCGACACCGACCGCGAAGCCCGAGCCCACGAAGAAGCCCGAGACGACCAAGCGGCCCGAACCGGTCAAACCCACGACGACCATGACCACCGCGCAGATCGAGGTCCTGGTGAAGGACTGCTTCGCCAAGTACGTCGTCGCCAAGAACACCAAGGAAGGCGGCGATGCGGCCGTCGAAGCCTGTCACAAGGCGATGGCGGCGAGCGGCCTCACGGGTGACGCGTTCTGGGCCAGGTTCGGGCGGCCCGGCAGCAACTAAGTCCTCACTCCCCCTCCCCGCGGACGGCGCGCCCACAAGGCGCGCTGTTCGCATTTCCGCGCGCGCTTTCACAGCTCGAACGTTGACCTAGGGTGAGTGACGTGCGATGGCGACCTGCGTCCGTCGTCCTGGCGCTGCTGTGTGCCTGCACCGCCGCGCCGCGCGCCGAGGTCAGTCCGTCACCCGTCGCGACCGCCTCCCCGCCCGCCACAGTCGCGATCGCTGCGCCGCCCGAGATCTCATTCGAGCCGACACCGGCGCCGACACCCGTGACACTCCCGCGCTGCGCGGCGGCGGTCGACGGCATGTTCGCTCTCTGTCTGAAGGGTGCGCGCGTCGATATCGATGCCGCGATCGGTGAGCGCGACGCGGCCGCGATCGCAACGCAGATCATCGACGACCTGGCGGCGGTGCAGTCCGAGTTCGCGTGGACGCTTCGCGGCACGCCGCGCATCGACATCTACGCAACGAACGAGCGCTACGCGAGCGGCCTCGTGGAAGTCTTCGGTTACTCGCGCGCGACAGCAGACTTCCTCGTCGAGAATTCGGTCGCCTTCTTCGAGCCATCGCTCGGACGTATCGCCGTGAGCTGGGTAGCGGTGCGCGCACGCCGTCCGATCGCCGCGATCCGTCACGAGCTCACACACTTCATCACGCTCGAGGCCTGCGAGCCGCGCTGCGATCTCGTTCCCGCCTGGCTCAACGAGGGTGAGGCGCGGCTGGCCGAGGCGCTCATCCCCGGTGCGGACTGGCGCCTCATGCGCATCCGGAACGAAGCGGCCTCGATGGTCTCGACCAGCACAGTCATGCCGCTGACCACGCTGTGGACGCAACCGCAGTGGAACGCCATCGGCGATTGGGCGGGCTATTACAAGTACCAGGAGGCCGCGCGCGCGACGGAGCTCCTGCGCGCGGACATCGGCGAGCGCGCGATCGCGCGGATCTACGCGCGGCTGCGCGCCGGTGAGGATCTGGCGCGCGCGTACACAACGCTCACGGGACGGAGCTTCAGCACCTACCTTGCCACGCTGTCGGATCGCATTGCGGCCGGCATCCCATCGGGCCCGGCGATCGCACTGTCGACGCCTGGCGCGGAAGGACGCGGCACGAGCTATCTGCTCTACGGATTCCCGAGCGAGGCGAAGGTCAACCTGCGTCTGCGTTCGAGCCACGCCGACGAGATCCAGGAGATCAGCGTGTCACCGCAGGGCGCGTACTTCGCGACGATCGACGACAGCTATCCGCCGGGCACGTACACGATCACGGCCGCGAGCGGCAGTGCCGTCGCGGCCGTGACCCTGACGAAGCGTGGTGGACGCGTGGTTCGCGAATTGCGCGACTAGGCGGGCACCGGCTGCTTCGCGGATGCGGGCGAGGTCTTCGCGCGCGAGGCCGCGCCACACACCGTCTCGATGATCAGGCGCGTGGTGACGTATGGGTCGGCGTTCGCGTTGGGGCGCCGATCCTCGATGTAGCCCTTGCGGTCGACGGCGACCTGCCACGGGATGCGCACCGATGCCCCGCGGTCGGACACGCCGTAGCGGAACTCTTTGTATGAGCAGGTCTCGTGCAGACCCGTGAGACGCTCCTCGATACCGAAGCCATAGTTCGCGATGTGGAGAGCGGCGCGCTCGCCGAGAGCTTCCGCCGCGGCGATGCACGCCTCGTAGTTCTCGCGCATCTGGTTCGTCGAAAGGTTCGTGTGCGCGCCCGCGCCGTTCCAGTCGCCACGCACCGGCTTCGGGTACAGCGTCGCGCTTATGCCGAACGGCTCGCCGACCCGATACAGCAGCCAGCGCGCGACCCAAAGCTGATCACCAATGCTCGGTGCGTTCAGCGGGCCGACCTGGAACTCCCACTGTCCGGGCATGACCTCGGCGTTGATGCCAGAGATCTTGAGGCCAGCCTTCAGACACGCGTCAAGGTGCGCTTCGACGACCTCTCGTCCGAAGACCTCGTCGGCGCCGACGCCGCAGTAGTAGCCGCCCTGCGGCGCCGGAAAGCCGCCCATGTCCGGGAAGCCAAGTGGCCGTGCGCCCTTGAAGAACGTGTACTCCTGCTCGATGCCGAACCACGTGTCGAACGACGAGTACTTCTTGGCCATCTCGGCGTTCGCGCGGCGCGTGTTCGACGGATGTGGCTGGCCGGTGACCAGCATGACCTCGCAGAGGACGAGCTTGTCGTCTCCGCCGCGGATCGGGTCAGGGAAGACCGCGACCGGCTGCAGCACGCAATCGGACTTGTCGCCCGTCGCCTGCTGGGTGCTCGAGCCGTCGAATCCCCAGATCGGCGGCTCCTCGCCCTTCGGGACGATCTTTGTCTTCGAGCGAAGCTTCTGCGTCGGCTGCGTGCCGTCGATCCAGATGTATTCGGCGCGATAGACCCCCATTGCCAACTCCCTTGTAGCGATTTCGGGCGCGCAGGAACGCGACTGGGGATAAGTGTGGCTTGCGGGGCGCCAGCGACAGTGACGGTCGCGGGGAGAGTGGGTTGCGAAACGGTGCTAGCGGGCGAGATCGGTCTTGGGAGGCTTGATCCGCTGGTGCGGCATGTAGGCACGCTCGTCTTCCATGCGGATGTGGTGGTAGCCGTGATCAGCTATCTCGTGAGCGGTCCGTTCGGAACTGGCGTTCTTCAGTGCGTCCAGCGAATTCTGGTCGAGGACCTGGAACGCGCGGTCGCAGCCGGCGAGCCGGCACGGAAACCCTCCCGATCGCATCGAACGTCCTTCCCGGCCAATTGGCCACGTCCTGCGCCTATTGCGGAACAATAGTGCTATCGCAGAGATCTCTCGCGCGTTGCGCGCCAAGCGCGCGCTCGCAGACGAGGGAACTTCGTCGCGAGGCTGGCACTGCGGTTCAGGCTACAGGCGCGAGGTGCCTCCGCACGGTCGCCGCGAGGTCGGCGATCAAGAACGGCTTGCTGAGAAAACCATCCGCGGCGACGTCCGCCGCCACGCGAAAAGCGCTCTGCACCGCGCTGAAGATTACGACGGGGGCGTGGCGCCCTTCATCGCGCCTGTACGCGGCGAGAAATTGACGGCCGTCAACGCCGGGCATGTTGAGGTCGAGGAGAATGAGATCGGGGCAACTCTCTCTGCAGGAAGTGAGCGCCTCTGAACCATCGACCGCGAGGCTGACGTCATAGCCTTCGTCATTGAGCACATCGGCCACGACGGTGCGGATCGGCTCGTCGTCATCGACGACGAGCACGCGCTTCCGGACGTGAGTCAAACTCGTGAAGACACTTCATAGGCACTGTGCGCCTAATCGGGCCTGTGTGCGCCCCCCATTCGCAGGTGATCGATGACAAAGTCGACGCGCTCGCTTGCTCCGTCGCCAAGGGGGGGCAGAAGGCGCGGACATTGCACCGGCGCCGCCCGGCCCATGTATCAGCCTATTCAGGCGGCCTGCGGGTGGGTCGCGTGCACGCCGTCCACGGGATCGCTGGCGCGGAGGCCGCGGGCGACTAGGTCAGCGACTCCGACGCGGGGGCCTCGCTCTTCAAACCCTGCTTAACCTCATCGAGGGTCGCGGGCTGGATCGCCGTCCACTCGTGGCCATCGTGGAATCCGAGCGGGCAGTAGGCCCAGTTTCCATTGTGGTAGGTGACCGGACTTGTCGGAGAGCGCAGGTCAGACGCGGTCGGCCGTTGATGTTGCGCGGCGGCACAGCGGTAATGGATCAACGCGGCCATCAGACTCCTCCCCCGTCGCGAGTGCCTGTTACGAATTGTCCTAGCACCTGCTCAAGTCGTCTACCCGGTCTTTTGGCCATGTGATTCAGCCCCCTAGGATTCTGGCCCGATGCCGCGACTGCGCCCCGATCTCTGGACCAGCCCGGTGCCCTTCGGCATCGGCGCGACCAAGCCGCACCACTACCTGGAGATGCTCCGGGCCGTGTGGGAGAACCGTCGGGACCTCCCCTACGCCTGGCGCATCCTCAGCCGAGGCGTCTGCGACGGGTGCGCGCTCGGCGTGTCCGGATTCCGCGACTGGACGATCGACGGGATCCACCTCTGTACGACGCGGCTCAGCCTGCTCAAGATCAACACCTCCGCGTCGCTCGACGAGGCGGCCCTCGAAAACGTCGACCGCCTTCCACGCCGCGCGTCGGACCTCCGCCGGCTCGGCCGGCTGGCCCACCCGCTCCACCGCAGAAGGGGCGCGCGCGGCTTCCGCCGCGTCAGCTGGGACGAGGCGCTCGACATCGCCGCGGCGCACATCCAGCGGACGACGCCCGACCGCATGGCCTTCTACCTGACCGCGCGCGGGCTCACGAACGAGACGTACTACGTCGCGCAGAAGGTCGCGCGCTTCCTCGGGACGAACAACATCGATACCGCCGCGCGTATCTGCCACGCACCGTCGACCGTCGCGCTGAAGCGGGCGCTCGGCGTCTCCGCGACGACCTGCTCGTATCGCGATGTGCTCGAGACGGACCTCGTGGTCATCTTCGGCTCCGACGTCGCGAACGCGCAGCCCGTCTTCATGAAATACCTGTACGAAGCGCGCAGGCGCGGGACCAAAGTCGCGGTCGTCAATCCGCTGCGCGAGCCCGGCCTGGAGAAGTACTGGGTGCCGTCGAACGCCGAGAGTGCGATGTTCGGCACGAAGATGACCGACGAGTTCTTCGC
>JANMWW010000262.1:0-5471 GCA_031394155.1 Chloroflexota bacterium
CAGACCAGACTCGCCGTGCTCGATCAGGGTCTGCAATCCACCGACGCGCGTGCCGACGACCGGTGTTCCGCAAGCCATCGCCTCGAGCGCGACGAGCCCGAACGACTCCGTGAGGGAGGGGACCGCGCACACATCGGCGGCCGCGTAGAAGAGCGCCAGACGCTGCTGGTCCATCGAGCCGACGAACGAGACGTTCGCCTCCATGCGGTGCTGGTGGACGAGCCGCTGCAGCTCCTCGATCTTCTCCGTCTCGGGGGAATCATCGTTGGGATCGAGCGCGCCGCCGACGACGAGCAGGCAGAGATCGTTCCGCAGCTCGGGGTGGCGAAAGAAGAGCAGCCCGAGCGCGCGGAGGAGCACATCGATGCCCTTGATCTGCTCGATGCGTCCGACGAAGAGGACGATGCGCTCGCACTGATCGCGTCCGAGCGCCTCGCGTGCGTCCATCTGCCGCATCGGACGGAACACGTTCAGATCGACACCGCACGGGATGATCGGCAGCTTCGCCGGATCCGCGCCATACAGATCGACCAGCTCGCTGACCTCGATCTCGCTCGCGGCGGTCACGGCGGCCGATTCATGCACAGCACGTTTTTCGATCGTCACGCGCACGTCGCTCTCGCCATCGATGTCCTCGTCCATGACCTCGCGCTTGACCAGGCCGAGCGTGTGGAACATCTGGATACGCGGAACGCCCCAGCGCGGCGCCAGCGTTCGCGCGACCTCGGCCGAGAGCCAGTAGTGCGAGTGGATCAGGTCGTAGCTTGTGCCCTCGTCGCTCACGTACTGCTGCACCTTGGCGGTGAACTCGTCCAGATGGTCGTAGACGTCCATCTTCGGCCAGTACCCCATCGGGCCTGACGGGATGTGGATCACGCGCGCGTTGTCGCCGAGCGGCTGGATGCGCGGGTCGTCCTTCTCGCGCCAGCGGGTGAAGACGTCCACGGCGACGCCGCGACGCCCCAGCTCGCGCGCCAACTCGCGGACGTACACGTTCATGCCGCCTGAGTCGCGCCCGCCGAGCCTCGCGAGCGGGCATGCGTGCACCGAAAGCATGGCGACGCGCCTCACGTGCGCACCGCTTCAAGGCGCCACAGCCAGCGGTCGACCGCGCCGAGGTCGTACTTGTATGGCTCATCGCCGCGCAGCAGGTCGTAGATCTTGAAGCCCTGCGCGATCGCGTCGCGCACCGCGAACGCGTGGCTCGCGATGCCGAGCGACAGCGATCCGAGCGCCGGGTCGTAGGCCGCGTTGTAGAGCGCGAGCGTGTCGCCGTACGCGAACGCCAAGAGCACCGCAGCGTCCTGATCGTGCGCGCGCACGACACCGAGGCGGAGCCTACCCGCGGCTGCGAGCGCATCCGCGAGGTCGCGGAAGAACGCCTCGGTCGAGTCGGTCATGAACGCGGCCTTGTCGCCCTTCGAGAGACGATGCAGTTCGAAGAACCTATCCACTACAGCGGGACGCTCATGGTCTTTGGCCCAGCGGAATGATGTGCCCGGCGTGGTGTCGAAGCGCCGCAGCTTCCGACGCAGTTCGTGCCGCTCCTTCTTGCCCAGGCCCTGCACGTATGTCTCGAAGTCCGCGGCGAGAGCGATGCGCGGGCTCGTGACGAGCTTCTCGCGCGTCACGTGATAGCCGTTCGTTCTGAAGATTTCGGACATCGCGTCGAGCGTCGGCGTGTCGTCCGGCACGTACTCGAGCAAGACCCGTGGTGTGCGCTGGTCCACGATCCAGTGAGCGACCGCGCGGGCCGCGATGGCACAGGCATCGGGCGCCGCGACGATGTCCTGCTCGTCGGTGAGCTCACCGCCCGCGAAGCGGACGGTCCCGTCCCCAGACCGCGCAAGAGCGGCGATCGCGTACGGCGGGTCGCCCGCCACCAGGGTGATCTGCTGGCTCGGATCGTGTGCGCGTGCCACCCCCGTCCACTCCGGTGTGAGGAAGATGCTTGCGGGCCTTCGCAGTGCGGCGACCCGGGACCACGCCGAAGCGACCTCGGACGGGACGCGCGTGGTACAGCCCGCGTCAGGGCTCGTGGAAAGCGTCACCTGCGACCCGAGTTTACTTGCACAAACGATGAACGCTCTGTCGTCTACATATCATTCCCGCGTGCCCGAGCGGGCGTCACCGCGGGTCCTGATCGCCCCCCAGTCCTTCAAAGGCAGCGCCGACGCGGTCGCCGTCGCGGCCGCGATCGCGAAGGGCGTGCGATCCGTGTGGCCCGATGCAGAGATCATCGAGATGCCCCTCGCCGACGGCGGCGAGGGCACCGTTCGCGCGCTCGTTCACGCGACCGGTGGCCAGCTCCATACCGCAGCGGTCCACGATCCGCTGCTGCGCGAGATCGAAGCGCAGTGGGGCGTGCTTGGCGATCGCACGACCGCGGTGGTCGAGATGGCCGCCGCGAATGGTCTTCCACTGCTCGCGGAGAACGAACGCGATCCGCGGATCACGTCGACGCGCGGCACGGGCGAGCTGATCCTCGCTGCGGCGATGTCCGGCGCGCATCGCATCGTCATCGGTATCGGCGGAAGCGCGACGAACGACGGCGGCGCGGGGATGGCGCGAGCTTTCGGCTATCGCTTCTTCGACTCGAGTGGCGCCGAGCTGCCTGAAGGCGGAGCAGCACTCGCGCGTCTTGCGCGCATCGATGGGCAGACCGATCCCCGGCTCATCCGTGCGGCGATCGACGTTGCCTGCGATGTTCGTAATCCGCTGCTTGGTCCCGAGGGCGCGAGCGCGATCTTCGGACCCCAGAAGGGCGCCACACCCGAGATGGTGCGCGAGCTCGACGCGGCGCTCACGCGGTACGCCGACGTCGTCGAACGTCACGTCGGCCGCCCGGTGCGCAACGTGCCCGGCGCCGGCGCCGCAGGCGGACTCGGCGCGGGACTGCTCGCCTTCCTCGATGCGCGTCTGGTCTCGGGCGCGCAGCTTGTGCTCGACGCGGTCGGATTCGAGCACAGCCTCGGCGGCGCGTCGCTCGTCATCACGGGCGAAGGTCGCATCGACGGGCAGAGCATCTACGGAAAGCTGACCCACGCGGTGACCGTCGCCGCACGGCATCGCGGCGTACCCGTCGTCGCGGTCGCTGGGACGACGGGCGACGGCGTGCAGGCGATGCGCGATGCCGGCATCGAGTCGATCGAGACCCTGGCCGCGTCCGCCGAGGACGCTCCTGCGGCGATGCGCGATCCGCTTCCGCGCATCGAGCGCGCGGCCGCGCGACTGGTGCAGACCCGCGCCGGAGCCCCTAGCGTGTAGCCGATGGGCCCCGCGATCCCCGCCGACCGCACGCCGAGCATGGAGCTCGTGCGCATCACCGAGGCTGCCGCGATCGCCGCGGCGCACTGGCTCGGCCATGGCGACAACCACAATGCCGATCAGGCCGCGGTAGAAGCGATGCGCCGCGCGATGGATGAGGTCGCGTTCAACGGCACGGTCGTCATCGGTGAAGGCGAGCGCGATGAAGCGCCGATGCTCTTCATCGGCGAGAAGGTCGGCCGCGGCGACGGTCCCGAGGTGCACATCGCGGTCGATCCGCTTGAAGGCACGAACCTCGTCGCGAAGGGCCGCCCGAACGCCATCGCGGTCATGGCCGTGTCGGAGCCCGGCGGGCTCCTCCATTCACCGGACACGTACATGGAGAAGCTCGTCGTCGGCGCGCCCGCGAAGGGCAAGGTCGATCTCGACAAGCCGGTGGCCGAGAACCTGAAGATCATCGCGCAGTCGCTCGGCCGTGAGGTGGATGACCTCACGGTCGTGATCCTCGACCGGCCGCGGCACGAGAAGCTCATCAAGGACGTCCGCGATGCGGGCGCGCGCATCCACCTCATCGAAGACGGCGATGTGATCGCCGCGCTCTCCGTCGCCGTCGCCGGTACGAACCTGCATGCGGTCATGGGCTCAGGCGGGGCGCCTGAGGGGGTGCTTGCGGCGGCCGCGCTCAAGTGCATCGGCGGGGAAATCCTCGGTCGCCTGAAGTTCCGAAGCGACGAGGAGCGCGAGCGCGCAAAGAAGATGGGCATCACCGACGAGAAGAAGATCTACCGCACCGAGGATCTCGCGAGCGGCGAGGACATCCGCTTCGTGGCGACTGGTGTCACCGATGGCGAGCTGCTGCAGGGCGTCCGCTTCTTCGCTCGCGGCGTGAGGACGCACACGATCTTGCTCGACGGGCGGATGGGCAAGGTGCGTTTCATCAATACGCAGCACTTCGAGGATCCCGCGCACCCGCCGGTCGTGCGCCTCTAGCGGACCCTCGCGTCACGCTCGGGGCTTGGCGCGCCGTTCATTCTGTTCCTCGGCCGCTGTCACGACGTTCCGAAGCAGGAGCGAGGTCGTCACGGCGCCGAGTCCGCCGGGCACGGGACTGAGCGCCCCGGCGACGCCGGTCACGCTCTCCACGTTCACGTCGCCGGTGATCCCAGACGGCGTCACGTTGATGCCGGCGTCGATGACCGTCGCGCCCGGGGAGAGCATCTCGCCGGTGAGAAAGCCCGGCTTGCCAACGGCGACGACCACGACCGACGCGGCACGGGTCAACGTGGGCAGGTCCAACGACCTGCTGTGTGCGATCGCGACGGTCGCGTCCTCTTTGAGTAGAAGTGACGCAGCGGGACGGCCGACCACCGGGCTGCGTCCCACGACGACCGCATGCTGGCCGCGCAGAGGCACAGCGTGGAACTTCAAGAGCTCGACGATGCCTTCGGCGGTGGACGGGATGAAATGCGGTCGACCCGCGGCGAGGAGACCCGCGTTGCGCGGATGGACCCCTTCGACGTCCTTCTGCGGAGCGATCGCCTCCACCAGGCGCGCCTCGTCGAGCGGTGCGGGCAATGGGGTCAGCATGAGGATGCCGTGCACCGAACGGTCGGCGCTCGATGTGCGCAGCCTCGACGCGACCTCCTCCTCGACCGCGCCGGGCGCCAGCGCGATCGCCCGGACGTCGATACCGAGGTGCTTGCCGGAGCGGACCAGGCGCTCTTGGTAGGTGCTGGCGGCGGGATCGATGCCGACGGAGATGACGTCGAGCCGCGGCAGGATACTGCGTCGCTCGAGCAATGCGACTCGTGTGCGCGTCGTCGCGTTGACGCTCTCGGCGAGCGGACGTCCGTGCAGCAGCCGCATCAGCGCGCGATGCGCGACTCGACGAAGTCCGTGATCTTCTTTCGCTGCGCATCGGCTCCCTCGAGCGCGCGGTCGAGGTCCTCCGACAGCGCCTTCACCTGCCCGTGATCTTTGAGGGACGCGAGGTTGATCATCACGTTCATCGCAGCGCCCCGCAGCGCGGCCTCTGCCATGAGCGCGCCCACGCCGAGGTCCGAGACCGCGGCCGACGGTGCCTTCGCGAGGCCGCGATCGCACGCTTCGAGAAGCCTGCGGCTTGTCTTCGCGACCTCGAGGGGTACGCGCGATGCGGCCAGCAGGGCTGTCTGCAGGCGCTCGGAGCGGTCCTTCTTCTCTTC
>JANMWW010000263.1:0-2012 GCA_031394155.1 Chloroflexota bacterium
GCGCGTCCCACTCCCCGCCGCCCGCGAGTCCGAAGAAGAACGCCGGGATGAGAAGCAGGGGCATGAGGCGGAGCGTTCCGCGCAGCGCCGATGGGCGAGGCCGCGACGCATCGACAACGACGCGCGGGACCTGTGGGCGGAGCGCCAGGTAGAGGTTCGGCAGCGCGATGACGAAGAACAGGAGCATGAAGACGATGAAGGCCCAGAACCCCGCCGTGTAGCGGCGGAGGTAGACGTCCTCGAGCCCGAGACTGCGGAACCACAGGAGATCGGTGAGGAACCCGATCAGCGGGGCGAAGAGGATCGGCAGAAGGAAGAGCGCGACGACGATGGCAGTGATGACGAACGTGCGGCGCCTTGGCGGACGCGGCGTGCGCGGCGTGCGCTGACCTCCGAGCTGTCGGAGGTCAAAGTTGGACCAATCGATGTTGCCCCAGTCGGGTCCGCCGTTCCCACGCCTTCCTGCCACTCTGGCCAGCATAGGCCCCGGTACGCCGCGCGCTTTGCAGCCGGCGGCGAGCTCGCGCTCGTAACTCGCGACTACGGACGAGGACTATCGCACGCGGCCTCATCGCTGACCGAAAGCAAGCACGTCGCGGAGGCGAGATCGCGCACAGGTGCACTGGCAGGAGAAATCGAAGAGCTTGCCAACCTTGGAGACCTCCGACCGCTCTCCAAGGTTATCGGACTAACCTTGGAAAGCTCGACGGGTGGCGGCGTGGCGCTAGGAATTCCGGGCCCGCACCTCGGCGAACATGTCGAGGTAGGTCTCGACGATCCGTTTCCAGTTGTACGTGCGTTCGACGAATGCACGCCCGGAATCGCCGAGGCGCTCGCGCAGGCCGGCGTCATCCGCGAGCATGCCGACGATCTCGCCGAGCTCCGCAGCATCGCGGAACGCGAGCCCGCCGCGCGCGCGTCGCGCCATCCCCCACACCACCGGTGAGCGGGCGTCGCAGATGACCGCGCGCCCGGTGGCCCACGCCTCGAGCGTGACCATCGACATCGACGACAGCACCTCCGGCACGACGAGCGCGAGGGATGCGTCGAGCGCGTCGTACTTCTCCTGCTCGCTCACGGTGCCGAGGTGCGCGATGTCGGGCCCCACGGGGATCGGCATCTCGCGCTGGCCGATGAGAACGAGCTTGATGTCGCGGTCGGGCTCGGCCTTGCGCCACTTCTGCCAGTACGCGAACAGCTCGCGGCATCCTTTGCTCTCGACGATGCGCCCGATATAGAGGATGAACGGACCGTTGATGCCGAAGCGCTCGCGGAAACGGTCGCCGCGCCGATCCGATGGGACGTCGACGCCGACGCCGAGGATGTCGTTCGGCACGCGCTCGTTGTGGAAACGCCGCTGGACCATCGCGCGCTCCTCTTCGGTGTTGAAGGCGATCGCGCGCGGCGCGTGGAACACCGGCTCGTAGATCGACAGGCGGATCGCCGGCTCATCGTGCGCTGTGGGCACGAGGACGGCGCGCTCGGGGACGAGCGGGAGCCCGCGCACCGTCGGGTAGTAGATGTAGGTGAAGAACAGCAGGTGATCGGCGTCCCGGCCGACGCGCCAGAGATGCTCGAGCAGATCGGGCGCGTAGGGGCCCTGCGCGTCGACGAACGTGCGCTCGTCCTCGAGGGTGTGCTCCTTCGCGAACGCGCGGCGCTCATAAAGCTTGAAGTCGAAGGCACGCTGACGGAGCACCGGGAAGCGCCGCACCGGCACGTCGTCGACCCAGTTGATGCCCGCGGTGAAGGTGTTCTCCCAGGTGCGGTAGTCAGAGGACGTCGTCGTGAGCACCTCGATGTCGAAGTGCGGGCGCAGGCGCTTCACCAGCTCGCGCGCGTGCGCCTCGGCGCCGCCGGCGACGCCGTCGCCGTAGCGCTGGATGACCGTGAGGAGCTTCGGCCGGCTCATGCGGGGGCGCCGACAGCGTAGGACGTGCGCGATGCGCGGTACCCCACGACGACGAGTCCGACCAGGGCAAGCATCCACGCGACGGCGAGCACGTGGTCTT
>JANMWW010000274.1:0-14560 GCA_031394155.1 Chloroflexota bacterium
TCGAGCTCGCCACGTTCGTCGATGACAACGCCAAGGTCAGCGACGTCCTCGCGCTGAAGGCGCGGATCGAGCTGAACCCCGCGGTCGCGCGCGTCGACTACATCACGAAGGATCAAGCGCTCGAGCGCCTCCGGGCGATCGCGGCGAACCGCCCCGACCTCGCGCTCGCGGACCTGTCGACGAATCCGCTGCCCGCATCGCTCGAGATCAAGATGGCTGATGCGCGTCAGGCGAAGACCCTCGCGACTGACCTGCGCGCCGAGGTCGGGAAGGGCGTCGTCTACGACGTCGTTGACAACCCCCAGGTGGTCGACCAGCTCTTGACGATCACGCGGGTCCTGTCGATCGGCGGCATCGCGATCCTCGCGATGATGCTGTTCGTCGCGCTCTTCGTCATCGTGAACACGATCCGCATCGCGGTCCACGCGCGCCGCGACGAGATCGACATCATGCAACTCGTCGGCGCGTCCGACTGGTTCATCCGCTGGCCGTTCATCCTCGAGGGGATGCTCGTCGGCGCGCTCGGCGCCGTGGCTTCCCTCACGCTGCTTTTCGCGATCTCGGGGCCGGTGACGTCCGTGCTCCTCGGCTTCCTCGATGTCCTACCCCTCAGCCTCGGGCCGGAATTCGCGGCGCAGCTCATCGCGAGCGTCTTCGGTGTGGCGCTCTTGGTGGGAGCAGGGGGCGCGACCCTTTCGGTCCGCGCTCATCTGGCCAAGTGAAAATGAGGTCGCTCTTGACCGCCAACCAGTCAAAGTGGGACGATTCGGCACCTGTGGGAACTCTCCGGAACGTCCGGGGAGGTGGGATCTGGAGGAAACGGTCCGTGCGCGCGACATGCGTCGCGCTGCTCGCGTTCGCCTTCGTCATCGGGCAGCAGATGCCCGCCGCTGCAGATGATCCCCTGCAGCAGGCGCTGAAGCAGAAGGAAGACCTCGCGCGCGCCGTCGCGCAGGCGCGCGCCAACACGGAGCGGTACAAGAGCGCCGCGAATCAATACCAGGCCGCGGTCGATGCGGCGAACGCGCGCATCAGCGACCTCGCTTCACAGAAAGAGGACGCGCAGTCGCAGGCCGACGCGCTCGCGCTCGAGATCCAGATCCGCGAAGAACAGCTGGCGCTCGTGTCCTTCCAGCTGGACGAAACGAAGGCACTCGCCGATTCGCTCAACGCGCAGGCCGCCGAGCAAGAGCAGCAGCTCGTCGCGCGCGAAGACCTCTACGCCAAGCACCTGCGGACGACGTACCGCCAGGCGCTGATCTCTCCGTTGGAAATGTTGCTTTCGTCCAAATCTCTCACCGAGTTCGCCACGCGCATCCAGGCGATGATCTTCGTGAACCGGCAGGACAAGCAGCTCGCCGACAGCATCAAGCTGCTCCGCACGGACACGGAGCTCAAGCTCACCGACGCCGGCACGAAAGCAAAGGAAGTCGTCGGTCTGCAGCAGCAGATCACCGACCAGAAGGCGACCCTCGCGAAACAGAAGTCCGACTACGACGGACTCGTCGCGCAGATGCAGGCCTCGATCTCGACGCAGGCCAGCGTTCGCGCGTCGGCGGCGAACGACCGCAACTCGCAGCTTGGGAACGCAACTGCCGCGAGCAGCCAGGCTGCGCAGCTCAACCAGAAGCTCGAGCAGGCTGAGGCGCTGTACGCGCAGCTCGCGGCAGCCGCGGCGGCGGGCTCGGGTCTGGGTGCCTTCAACGGCAGCAAGCTTCCGCTCTGGCCGCTGAGCGGGCCGATCACCTCGGGCTTCGGCCCGCGCTGGGGCGGCTTCCATAACGGACTGGACATCGCGGCGCCGAAATACACGGCGATCCGGGCGGCGGCGGCCGGTCAGGTCGTCACTGTCGGCAAGCCGTACCTCGCGTATGGCGACACGGCGACGGTCGTCATCATCGCTCACGGCTACAACTTCTCGACGCTCTACGGTCACCTGGACGACGGCCCGAAGCCGCCGGTGGTACGCGTTGGACAGACGGTCGCGGCGGGCCAGATCATCGCCTACGTCGGCATGACCGGCTGGACGACAGGCCCGCACCTTCACTTCATGACGATCGTGAACGGCCGCGCGGTGGACCCCCGGCCCTACCTCCCCTAGCGACGACACGCACGCCGACCACAAGAGAGGCTGCCCGTTGGGGCGGCCTCTTTCGTTCAACAGATCGGCAGCCGTCGTATGAGCGATCGCGAACCGCACGCGGACGAGAGGACGACATCGAAGGGGCGAACGAGGCGGATTGACTCCGCCGGAGCGAGCACCCACCAGCCCTGAGCGTGTCAATTCGGCGTTCGCCGTTTGGCTCCGGGCCGACGCGGACGCAGCCGAATTGATAGAGCAGGTGAGCGTCGCCGGCAGAAGGTTCCGCTAGGATTAGGAGCGAAAGAAAGGAGGTGATGTGGAGTGGGCGATGCCAGTGGGAATCCAAAGACCCAGACGGCCCTCACTTCAGCCTTTCGCTTATGAAACCAACTGAGGTGATCGCGAACTAACCCCGCGGGGTCTTTGGTGACCCGGCACAAGAGAGAGCGGCGGCAGAGATGCCGCCGCTCTTTCTTATTGGCTTATTGGCTCAAGGCTGCTCATTCACCCAAGGCTGCTTCTTAGCCGCTCTACGCTTTGCGTAATGCGCGAACGAGCCCGCAGCACGCCTGACAAGCCAGAGAAGAAGAGCCGCGACATCCAGCTCGCCGACAACCGCAAGGCCTTCTTCGACTACAGCATCGAGGACAAGCTCGAGGCCGGCGTCAGCCTGACCGGGACGGAGATCAAGTCGCTGCGCGCCGGTCGCGTGAATCTGCGCGACGGCTACGCGAGGATCGAGAAGGGCGAGGCCTGGCTGCGCGGGGTGCACATCTCGCCGTGGGACCACACCGGGTTGGACAACCACGAGCCCACGCGCCCGCGCAAGCTGCTGCTCCACCGGCAGGAGATCGCCTTCCTCGAGCGCGGGGCGGCGCAGCAGGGCTACACCATCGTCCCGCTGCGCATGTATACGAAGCGCGGCCGGGCCAAGGTCGAGCTGGGCCTTGGCAAGGGCAAGCGTCGCTACGAGAAGCGCGCCGTCATCAAGGAGCGCGAGGCGACGCGCGAGATGGACGCCGCGATCCGTCGCCGCGCCCCTCGCTCGTCATGACGAGCTAGCCGCCGAACGCGGGAGCGCTCTCGCGCGACTCGGCATCGACGACCTCGCGGTTCGGCGTGTGACCGATCCGCACTTCCTTGAGGAAGACCGATGCGACCAATGCCACCGCGACGATGGCCGTCGCGTAGACGAACACGTCGTGGATGGTCGACGAGAGCGCGCCGCGGACCGCGAGGAGCACTTGCTCGATGAGCGGTTGCAGAGCCGGCGGCGCGGCCGCCTTCAACGCGGCGATGCGTGAGGAGTCGAAGATCGCCTGAGGGCTCGAGTCCGTCGGGAACGCCGCCAGCGCCTGCGGCGGGAGGTTGAGCGCAGCGACGGCGCTCTTGATTCGGGGCTGCAGATCGTGCGACAGCACGGCGCCGAGGATCGCGACGCCGATCGTCCCGCCGATGTTCCGCCAGAACTGGATCTGACTCGACACGACGCCCAGGAACTGGCGCGGCACGGCGCCCTGTGAGGCGTTGATGTAGAGCGGAAAGGTCGTGCCGAGGCCGGCGCCGACGAGCACGAGGTCGCGGACGACCTCGATCTCCTTCGAGCTCGGCGTGACCTGACTGAGCAGCCAGAGTCCGGTCATCATCACTGCGATACCGGCGGTACCCACGAGGCGGTACCGCTCGATGCGCGTGATGATCTGACCGGAGAGAAGGCTCGCGGCCACGAGGCCGACCATCATCGGCGTGATCAGGAGACCCGAGTTCGTCGCGGCGATGCCAAGGACGCCTTGATAGATGAGCGGCACGTAGAGGATCGCTCCGAACATGCCGAACGCGACGAAGAAGCTCGTGATCATGGAGACCGCGAAGGTCCGGTTCGTCCATAGCCCGAACGGCACGATGGCGTGTTTCTCGCGCTGCTCGATGACGAAGAAGATCACACCCATGACCGCGGCGGCCGCGAGCAGGCCGAGCACCTCCGGCGAGCCCCAATCGTGGTCCCGGGTGATCGAGAGCCCGACCAGCAGCGGTACGAGCGTCGCTGCGAGCGTGACCGCGCCGAGGAAGTCGATGTCGCGCCACGATGCCTTGTGCGCGACCGCCGGAAGGAAGAAGAACACTGCGAGCAGCGCGATGATGCCGACGGGGACGTTCACGTAGAAGACCCACCGCCAGGTGAGGTTGTCGGTCAGGTAGCCACCGACGACCGGGCCGACCACCGAGGCGATGCCGAAGATCCCACCGAAGATCCCCTGCACGCGTGCGCGGGTCTTGGGATCGAAAAGGTCTGCGACCGACGCGAACACGTTCGCGAACAGCACCCCGCCGAAGAGACCCTGGATGCCGCGGAAGGCGATGAGCTCGGCCATGTCCTGCGCCTGGCCGCAGAGCGCGGACGCGAGGACAAAGCCGACGATGCCGATGAGGAGCGCGGGCTTGCGCCCGAAGAGGTCACCGAGCTTGCCCGAGATCGGGGTCATCACGGTCGAGGCGACCATGTACGACGTCGCGACCCACGCGTAGTAGTCGAGTCCCTGCAGCTCCGCCACGATCCGCGGCAGCGCGGTGCCGACGATCGTCTGGTCGAGCGCCGCGAGGAACATCGCGAGCGCGATGCCGAGCGTCGCGAGGATGCGAGCGTTCCTTGTCATCTCAGCGGGCATTGACGGCCTCCTTCTGGGCTTTGGGTGTCGAGTGCAACGTCGCATCAGCGTGTGAAGAGGTCGTGGAATCGTCTGGGAGAAGCTCGCGCAGCTCGGCGAATGCGGCGCGCAACCGCGTCCGCTGCGCCGATGTCAGGGCGCTAAAGCGATCGGCGAGCGCCAGGGCGGCGGCGTTCTCGTAGCGCTGGATCAGCCTGCGGCCATCCGCGGTCAGACCAACACGCACTGCGCGCCGGTCGGCGGGATCCGATTCGCGGCGGACGAATCCATCGCGCTCGAGGCCTTCGACGATCTCGGTCACGGCGGATGGTGAGCGCGTGCCATGCTGCGCGAGAAAACCGGGACGGCAGGCGCCCGTCTTCAGGCGGAACAGCATCCCGGCACGCTCAAGCGAGCCGATGTCGGACGAATGTGCGGCGCCCGTCGCGACGGCCTTGAACAGTCGCATCGCGCGGATGAGACCATCAGCGAGCGCGAGCTCATCTTCGGTGGGCGTGCGGGTCGGTGCCATGTGTCGTAAATCCCTTCGGTACCCGAAAGGTTCGGGAGACGAAACAGTAATACGTGACGTGTAGCGCGCGCAACCCCGTCGTACGTATCGTTCGCAACGGTGCAGTACGCCGCATTTGTCGGGTGCTGTCTCATCTGGGGCAGCACCTTCCTGGCGATCCGCGTCGGCAATCAGTCGCTGCCACCCGAATGGGCGGCCACGCTGCGACTGGTGCTTGCCGCGCCGCTGCTCGCGCTTGTCGTCCTCATCCGGCGCGATCGCTGGCCTCGAGGGGACGCGCTGAAGGCGGCGATCCTTTTCGGCGTCTTCAACTTCGGCGTGAACCTCGGACTGCTCTACTGGGGTGAGCGCGTGGTGCCGAGTGGGATCGCAGCGGTGCTCTACGCGACCGTCCCACTCTCGACGGCGTTCATCGCGGCCGCACTCGGCGTCGAGCGACTACAGCGGCGCAAGCTCATTGCCGCGATCGTCGCGATCGCGGGCGTCGCCACGATCTTCGCGGGAGAGATGCGCCTGGATGTCCCGCTCGAGGGACTGATCGCGGTGTTCCTCGCCGCGACAGCAGCCTCGCTGTCGAGCGTCTTCCTGAAACGCGCACCGCAGCCGTCCGTGTTCTCGACGAATGCGATCGGCGCGGCCGCCGGCGCGATCATCTGTTTCGCAGCCAGCCTCGTCCTCGGTGAGCACCGGGCACTACCCACGACGGTCGCGGCCTGGTGGCCGGTGATCTACCTCACGCTCGCGGGATCGCTCGGGGCGTACGTGCTCTGGACCTGGCTGGTGGGACATTGGTCAGTCACGAGCGCCAGCTACGTAGGGGTCGTCGTTCCAGTGATCGCGGTGATCCTCGGCGCTGTCCTGCTTGCGGAGACACGCTCGCCCGAGACCTACGTCGGCGCCGCGGTCGTGGTCGCGGCCGTGATCGTGGCGCTGCGCGGCGGCGGCTCCGCGCACTGATGGCGCTGAGGGCCCCTGATGGCCTCCTAGTGGCACCGACCGTGCGGTGACCGCGTAGCGGCGAGCACGGACGTGATGCGATATGCGGATCGAGCTCGGAGCCACGGTCAAGACGAAGGACGGCCACCGAAACGGAACGGTCACGAAGGTCATCTGGGATCCCGCTGCACATCAGGTCGGCGAGTTCGTGATCAGCACCGGCGGGCTCCTCGGGCATGACGTGATCGTGTCGCGCGACCTCCTCGAGCAAGCGACCGGCGACGGCAAGGCGCTTCTCGATCTCACGAAGCAGGAGCTCGAGGCTCTCGAGCACTTCGAAGAGCACGCGTATGCGCCTCCGCCCTAGGGCTTTCTCACCCCGGCGGAGTTCAAGTACGCGTCAGCCGACCTGTTGTTCCCGCTCGCCACGGCGGACACGGACGCTCGTCCCGGCGACGCGTCCCGGCAGCAGGGGCGCCATCGCCTCTCGATCAAGAAAGGCATGCCGGTGAAGGACGCGGGCGGACGAACGCTCGGCATCGTGGACGAGCTGCGCATCGATGACATGACCGGCGCGCTCCGCGCGATCGTCGTCCGCGAGAACGGGCTCGCGCAAGCAGCCGCCGACACGAGCAAGACGCGCGAGATCCCTGCGGACCACCTCGATGTCGGAGACGGCGAGGTCCACATGATCGAGGAGGTACCGGGGCACATCGCCGGGCGCGACACCGAGACGCACCCTTTCACGCTTGGACTAGCCTTCCATCCATCTCCATCAAGGGAGGGCCGAGTGGCAACGAAGGTGGCGGACGCGGGCACCAAGGACAAGCCGTGGAAGCTGAAGACGCCGAGCGGCAGCTCTGAGTACGTGATGTACCGGGTCGAGGACGCCGACCCGCCGGCGATCGTGTGCGTCGTCGGGAAGACCGAGCTTCGTTACCACCTGAGCGCGACCCTGGACCTCCACGCGATGCTGAAAAAACACGGCGACTGGATGCCCCTTGGCAGCGCGGACGAGCAGAAGCCGGCCGCGGACGGCACGGTCGAGGCGTGGGGACGCTCGGCGAAGAACCCGGTCAAGGGCTGGTACGGGTTGAAAAAGGGTCTGCGCGGGCGGTTCGGGATGTATATGCCACCGCTCCTCGAAGCGCTCGGTCTGGGCGGAGGTCACCCACGAGGCGAAGAACAACAAGATGCGTGCGAAATAGACGTGGAGGGACCACCGCCGCTATTCACCGCGAAGACGCTCGACGACCACCTGGAACATATGTCGAAGCCTGTGTTCCAAGCGGGCATCAGCCCGCGCGTTGTGGAGGCGAAGTGGCCGACCATCAAGACCGCTTCCACCGCTTCAAGATCACGCGCATGACGCGGGCGAGATCATGGCGATCGAGCGCGAGACCGGCTTCAGGAAATACCTGCGCTCATTCGATGATTACGAGGCACTCGAGAAAGATCTGCGCAAGCGCTTCAAGTTCCTGGGGCCGAGCGGGATCCATCACTTTCTGTGGTCAGTGAAGCAGCCGGTTCCCGAGTGGAACGCGTGGGCGAAGGAGCGCGGGCTCCTACCCGCTGTGAAGCCGAAGGCTCGCGAAACGGCCGCATCACGTTAGCGGGGGTGAACTGTCGGTTCCATCGACGAGACAGGGACCCCGCCGTCGCCCGTTGAAGGATCCAGAGCCGCGCGCACACCAGGTCGTCTCCGAGGGCACCAATCGACTGTGGGTGCGCCGGGCCAGCATGATCGTCGTCCTCGGTCAGGGCCTCGCGCTGCTTGCAAGCGCGCTGCTCCCGACCACCTCGGCATCCGATAGAGGCGGGCTGCTGATCGGAGCCGGTGTCGCCGGCGTGTCAGGCGCGCTTTGGTTCCTGCTGGTCCCACGCGGACTGTTCGGGTCGTGGCGCGTGTTCATCGCGGCCGCTATCGCCCTGTCCGCGATGCTCGCGATGCTGGCAATGACAGGTGGCCTTCGCTCGCTGTACTTCCCCTACTACCTCATGCCTCTGCTGGTCATGATCATGGCGGGGAACAGGGGGAAGACCATCACACTCGGCGGCCTGGCGTGGGCCGGCCTGGTGGGTCTGGCACTCCTGTCGCCGGAGAGCACGGCCGATGTCGTCGCCGGCGCATTCGCGCTGCGGACGATCGAGCTACTGGCCTTCACGTTCGCCGCGGCCGCAGCGAGTCGCGCAATGGGTGCGGTCTGGCTCGCACTCTCAGAACAGACGCGCATGATCGCTGAACAGGCGCGTACCGATCCCCTGACGGGACTCGGGAACCGAGTGGCGCTCGAGGAGGACCTGCCGCGTCTGCGTGCCGCCGCGCGCCGGCGCAAGGCACCCCTGTCGCTCGTCGCGATCGACATCGACGGCCTTAAGGACGTCAACGATCGCAGCGGGCATGCCGCTGGAGATCAGTTGCTCGCCCATTTTGCGGACGTACTGCGCAAGACCGCACGTGGCCAGGATCTCGCGGTCAGGACGGGTGGTGATGAATTCGCGCTGCTCCTGCCGGATACGGACGCGTCGGGAGCCGGCCGCCTCATCGAGCGCATCCGCGAATCGGCAGAACTCGCGTCTCCGCCGGTTCGGTTCAGCGGCGGTATCGCGGTGTTGGAGGGCGACGCCACGCTGGATCAGATGATGGCGATCGCGGACACGGCGCTCTATGCCGAGAAAGCTGAGCATCGTCGCGCCGGAAGTGACGCGCGCCGCCCGTAGACGCGACCGGTCCTGTATGCGCTCCTGCGGGAGCACATACAGAACATCGTCGGTCGCGATGCGTGCATCTGCGGATGCACGCCCGCTCCCTCGTCGTTCTGTGGAGATGGGGGAGGGTCGAACTCCCCGTCCAAGGCCCTTGCCGTGATCGCGTCTACGAGCGTGGCCGGCGATTTCTTTTCTCGAGGATCCGAGCGCCCACCGACGCGCTCTCGGATCGCTCCAGGCCGGCGAACTTATTCCCGCCTACCGGTCGTTGGCGGGCCGCATCTCCGCTGTTATCGCTCTTCCCAGCCCGCGGAGAGGGGGCTGGGAGAACGCTCACTGTTTAAGCAGCGAGAGCGTAAGAAGTGTTGCCAGTTGTCTGGCTGCCGCTCGGATTAACGAGGTGTGAAGCGACATCCTCGGCTCGCGGCGATCACGTCGCCGACCCTGTCGAAACCACGCATCCCCGTGGCCTTCTTCAGGCACCATCAATAGTAACGATGCGCAGGCTCACTACTCTGTTCCTTCTCGCCGCGGTGGTGGTTGCCTGCAGCGGCCCGACGCGCGCAACGGAGACCGCGTCCGCGCCGGTTCGCTCCTCCGCCGCTACCGTTTCCCCCACGACCTCGCCAGCGCCGACCACGAGCGCGTCACCAGCCGTCCGCTACGTCGCCATCGGCGCGTCAGACACGGTCGGCATCGGCGCGACCGATCCCGCGACGGGCTCGTGGCCGGCCCGCCTCGCGACGCTTCTTCCGCCGGGGAGCGCATTCGTGAACGTCGGCGTGAGTGGATCCGTCGCGGTCCAGGCGAAGGACGCCCAGTTGCCCGGCGCGGTAGCGCAAAAGCCGACGGTCGTGTCCATCTGGCTCGCCGTGAACGACATGAATGCCACCATCCAGCCGGCGTCCTACAAGGAAGCGCTCACCGCGATCATCGACGGGCTCGTTGCGCGCACCGACGCGAAGATCTTCGTCGGCAACGTCCCCGACGTTCGCGGTGTCCCGGCGTACAAAGATGTCGACAAGGTCGCTCTGCTTGCGCAGATCACGGCGTACAACGACGTCATCACGCAGATCACCAAGAGCGCGCCGGGTCGCGTGTTCCTCGTCGACCTCTTCACCGGCAGCGCGGCGCTCGTGTCCACCATTACGGTCTCCGGCGATGGCTTCCATCCGTCGGACGATGGGTACAAGCTCATCGCCGACCGGTTCGCTGCGGCGATGCGGGCCGCAGGAGTGCCGCTCCGGCCCTAGCCTGGTCCCGCGTCGACGCTCGTCGACTCCAGGTCCGCCTCGAAGAACGAGGTCTTGCCGCAGGTAGGGCATTGCTTTGGCGCGGCCGCGCCGTGGACGATCGTGCCGCACGTCTCGCAGCGGAAATGTCGCTCGCCGCCTTTGTCGCGGGGCACGACGGCGCGTCCGCGCATGAGTGAAGCGCGGATCTCGCCGAGCTCTTTCGCGATCGCCTGAGGTTCGAGCTGGTTGCCGGACTGGTCCGCTTCGACGAGGCGGTTCATGAGCGCATCCAGACGCTCGAGCGTGGTCTGCACGTGGCCGTCCATGCCGAGAGCCTAGTCGCAAGCGCTAGGCCACGCTCACCTTGACGAGCTCGCGCGGTCTTTGCGCCGGCTCGCGCACCGCGCCGAACATGACCATGGTGCCGCCGACCATGAAGAGGAGCCCGATCACGAGGACGACGTGCGCAGAGAACGCGCCCAGCAGGGCAGACGCCGCGAACGGCGCGATTGATCCGCGGATGCCGAGCAGCAGCGATTGCGCGGCCGCGTATTCGGCGAGGCGATCGCGGGGCGCCATCTGCACGACGTTCGTGTGATACGTCAGCTCGCCACTGGCCTGCGCGATGCCGGCGACCAACGCAACCGGCAGAAGGAACCAGTAGCTCGGGGCGATCAGATAGCCGATCGGCACGAGGAGGACGAGCAGCGTGCCGATGAAGGTCTGGCGCAGCGACGATCCACGATCGATGAGCCGGCCGACGATCACATACGCGCCGATCATCGTCGCCGACTGCGCCGCGGACAGGATCCCGACGAACGTGTTCGGCGCGTCAAAGTGGTCGACGAGCATGATCGGGAAGATCGCGAAGTTCATCAGGTTGCCCCAGCCGAAGATCAGGAACGACAGCATCAGGCGCCGGTACCGCCGGTCGGCCCACACGTCGCGCGCGATGTCGAGCGCGGGCCGCCGTGTCCCGAAGCCGCCGACCGACGTGTGATCGATCTTGAAGAACGCGACCGACCCTGGCAGCGAAATGAGCGCGGCCGCGGCGAAGACCCATTGCGCCGGAACGAGGTCGATGTACAAACCGGCGAGCGCGGCAGCCACGATGCCGGCGAGCGAGGCGCCCACGCGTACCTTGCCCATCACGTGCGCCCGATCGCTGGTCGGGTAGATCCCGCGCATGAGCGCGGTGTATGCAGCGACGTTGGAGATCGTGATGATCCAAAACGTGACGGTGGTGAGCGCGAGCATCAGCGGCGTCGTCGCGACGAGCATGCCGACGAGGAATAGCGAGCGAGCGAGCGTCGACGTGCCGGCCACCACCTTCACCGGTGCGAGGTGGGCGAGGAGGTAGGTGAAGAAGGGCGCCAGCAAATGGCCGATGAACGGGGCGCAGATCACGATCGCCACGTCAGTCGCGCTCCCGCCCATCCGGCGCACGACCACCGGCATGAAGGCGACGAGGACCGACACGAAGACGCCCGCGCCGACGGCCGAGAAGACGTCGATGCGGAAGTTGCTACGGACGCGTGCGGGAAGATAGTTCGCGTCGGTCACTGCGTGACCCTAACGGCCGGGCGAGGGCTATGTCACCGGTCGGGACGCGGTCGATAGCCACCTGGTCGAGGTCCGCCGAACGATCGGCGAGGTCCGCCGTATCCGCCGCCGGCGTTGCCGCCCGGCCGTGGCCGGAAGCCGCCCGCGGGCTGGGGAAGGAACGGACCACGCGCGCCCGGCGCGGTCGATGAGATGACGACGCGCCGATTGGGCTCGATGCCGACGGACTCGGTGCGCACGCCCTGCTGCTCCTGCACGACCAGATGCACCACACGGCGCTCGTACGCGAGCATCGGCTCGAGCGTTACGGCGGAACCCGTCGCCTTCACACGACTGGCGACGCGCGACGCCATCTCCCGAAGTTGATCCTCGCGCTTGTGGCGGTAGCCCTCGATGTCGATGCCGACGTGCACCGAGCGGCCGACCTTCTTCGAAGTGATCGCGCTCGTGATCTGCTGAAGCGCGACGAGATTCTCGCCGCCGCGTCCGATCAGCAGGCCCAGATCCGGGCCGGTGACCTCGAGGCCATCGGTCTGCGTCTGCTCGCCGTAGCTGACCTCTGACTCCACCCCCATCGCCGCGAGGATCTCGCGCAGGATCGTCGCGCCAAGGGCGAGCTCCTCAGCGTTGACCGGGGGCGCCTCTTCTTCATCGCGCGCGCGAGACTCGCGCACAGCGTCTGGACGGCGCGGGACCTCGGCCTCATCGATCACGTGATCGACATCGGGAACGAGCTCCTCCTGGAACGAGAGCAGCACGCGCGCATCCTCACCGCCCATGCCGAGCACGTTCGCGGGCTTGCCTTTCTCGAGCACTTCGATGTCGACGTCGGTGCGCTTGCGGCCCAGCTGACGCAATCCGCGTTCGATCGCCTCTTCGACGCTCCGCCCGGTGAATTCCTCCCCACGCAGTGGGCTCATCGCTTCCCCCTCCGGCGCCCGCGACGGCGCCCTTCTCCCCGTGCCGCGGTCGGCGTCGTCCCGTTGCCGTTGTCGTTCGCATCATCGCCGCGGTTGGTGCCGTCGGCGGCATCAAGGGCCGCACGTTCGTCCATCTTGGCCATGTCCTCGCGCGCTTCGGTCAGGATCTCGGCGGTGCCGCGCTTGAGCTCCTTGTCCGCGGGCGTCGGGATGTTCTTCAGGAACTTCAGGTACTTCGGCAGCTGGCCCCAACCGCTGACGAAGTACTGCTGCACGATCTGGAACAACGTCGTCGCGATCCAGTAGAGCGTCAGGCCGGACGGGAACTGCGCGCCGAGCACGACGGTCATGAGCGGGAACGTGTAGGCCATCGACTGGAACATCCGCTGGTTCGGATCATCCGACTTGACCTGCTTCGCGGGCATCGCCATGACCGAGGCGATGAGCTGCGTGGCTCCCGCGAGGACCGGAAGGATGAACAGTGGATCTGGGTGCTGCAGCCCATTGGTGAGCCAGGGCAGCCAGTGCGCGGCCGTGTCGAGCGTGCCGCCGGCCGAGACAGGGTTCTGGATGAAACCCACCAGCGGGCCGAGCAGGCTCTGCGCTTCGTCGTGGGTGAGGCCGGGACAGTTGGCGCCGCCGCCACCGAGTCCGCACCCGAGCTGCAGCAACGCCGAATACAGAGCGAACAGGATCGGCAGCTGGAGTACGAGCGGGAGGCAGCCCGCCGCGGGATTCACGCCGTGCTCCTTGTAGAGCTTCATCTGCTCTTCGGCGAAACGCGCGCGGTCCTTTCCGTATTTGCGCTTGAGCTCGCTCATCGCAGGACCGAGCTCCTGCATCGCGCGCTGCGAGCGGATCTGGGTCTTGTACAGCGGATACACCGCCAGACGGATCGCGATCGTGACGAGGATGATCGCGAGGCCGAAGTCGTGGACGACCGAATAGGCGACGAGCGCGACCGCCATCAACGGATGGACGAGGAAGGTGTCCCAGGGACCGGAGAGGAAGCTCATCGGGCGCGCGCTTCACGCACGGGGTCGTACCCGCCGCGACTGAACGGGTTGCACGAGATCACGCGCTTTACCGCGAGGAATCCGCCCACGAGCACGCCGCGCCGCTCGATCGCCTCGATGGCGTACTCGGAGCAGGTGGGCGTGTATCGGCACGCGGGCGGCAACTGCGGGCTGATGCGCGCCTTGTAATAGCGGAGAGCGGACACGATCAGGCGCTTCACGCGCGGGACTCGAGGAGCAGAGCCGTCGCGTCGGCCTGCATCGCCTCGAATCGGCTCTGGAGCGCCTCGGGTCGCGCGGTGATCAAGAGATCGATGCTCGGTCCCGCGCCGCTGGATGCAAGCGCGCGGCGAAATGCCTCGCGAACGCGTCGTTTTGCTCGGTTTCGGGCCACCGAATTCCCGACGGCGCGCGAGGCGATCACGGCGAGGCGGGTATCCGGCTCCACTGTTCGGCGGATGCGCACGTTGAAGGCCGCCTTGCGAAGCGACCGGCCTTCGACGCGCACCAGTGCGATGTCACCGGAACGCCGCAGGCGAGCGGCGCGTATCACGTCGTACGGGATCAGACGACAGTGATGCGCTTGCGACCACGCGCGCGACGAGCGGCGAGTACCTTGCGGCCACCAGTCGTTTTCATGCGCGCGCGAAAACCATGCACTCGCGCGCGACGACGCGTCTTCGGCTGATACGTGCGCTTCACGATGAATCCCTTCTCCCCGGAACGGTGGTGAAATGCGATGTCAGGTGATGGATCAAGTCGAAGTAGTGCGTTCAGTCTACAGCGACGAGGAGCCGGCCGGCGGGAGCTCGCACACATCGGCAGGCGACGACGTCGCTGTGAGCGAAGCGATATAAAGCGCACCCTGCGTGCGCTCACTACATGGTTGCCCGCCCATTCGAGCCGGTGCTACTGTTCGGC
>JANMWW010000236.1:0-3972 GCA_031394155.1 Chloroflexota bacterium
CCGCCAGAGATGCGCGACGCAGCGCCACGCGACGCGCGCGTCGAATGCGAGGAGCTCGCCGTCGACGCGCAGGTCAGTGCGCGCACGAGCGAGATCCTCGGCCACGGGCTGGCCGCCGCGCTCCGCTAGCGCCAGCGCGCAACCATCCCAGAGCTCGAGGAGCGTCCCCGACTCGCCCGAGTCCACGCGGGCGCGGATCGCGCGCTCGAGACGCAGCAGGGACCGCCGCTGTCGCTCTCCGGCAAGGCCCTTCGGCACGACGATCAGCAGATCGTCGATGACACCCGACAGCGTGGCCACGCCCGGTCCTTCCCCGCCCTGCGTGAGCACCAGCGGGAAGTCGTACCGCAGCTTGGCGAGATCGTCGACGCGAGCGAAAAGCGCGGGCTGCAAGCCCTCGACTGCTGCAAGCGATGAACCCAAGCGCAAGCCAGTGCGATGGAACAGGACGTGCTCGTCGACCGTCATGCGCTCGCGCCAGGCCGGTCTGGCCAGATCGTGAATGTGTCGAACTCTGCCTCAAGCCCACGGCGGATCTGCTCGCCCGTGCGCAGCTGTCCGGCGTGGCGCGTGTCTTCGTAGCAGGGCACGTCGGGATCGCAATAGAGGATCCCGACGGGGATGGGGTCTTCGACCGATGCGACATCACGCGCGCTGGCAAGATCGCGGGGATCGTGCTCGCGCTGATTCCGGTACACGCGTGACAGCTCCGCGCTCGGAGTCACGCCGTCCGGGTGGCGGAGCAGCATCGTGCGCTGTGGATCCTGCATCCATGGATCGAAGAGGCCCGGCATGAACTCAGGACACCGCTGGATGATCCGCACGAACGAGAGACCCTTGTGGCGGTACGCGGCGGAGATCACGTCGTACAGCAGCTCAGGGATCCAATCCACGACCTGCGCGACGAAAGAGACGTTCGCGACGCCGAGTGTGACCGTGAGGGGATTGAGGGGCTGCAGGTAGCTACCCTTCGGGGTCGTATTCGTCTTGGTACCGATGGGCGAGGTCGGCGAGGCCTGCTTCTTCGTGAGCCCGTAGACACGGTTGTCGTGCAGGAGGACGGTGAGGTCCATGTTGTAGCGGATGCCGTGGATCCAGTGCGCCGCACCGATGGAGAGACAGTCGCCGTCGCCCGTACTCACGAAGACCTTGAGATCCGGCCGCGCCATTTTGACGCCCTCCGCGATCGGGAATGAGCGACCATGCAGACCATGGAAGCCGTAGGTCTTCATGTAGTGGGGCAGCCGGCTCGAGCAACCGATGCCCGACACGAACACAGTCCGCTCCGGCGCGAGATCGTTGTCGCGACAGAGCCGCTGCATCGCGGTGAGGATCGCGTTGTCGCCGCAGCCGTTGCACCAGCGCGGCATTCCCGTCTGGTAGTCGGAGAGCTCGTGCCTTTCTTCGCTGGTCTGGAGCAGGCAGTCCGTCAGAGCGATGGTCATTGCGACACCTCCAGCAGCTTCGCGCGGAGGGCGCGTACGACGCTCGACGGCTTGATCGGACGGCCCGTGACCTCGGTCCAGCAATCGACGTCGACGAGGTAGCGCGAGCGCAGGAGCATGGCGAGCGCCGCGTAGCGGCGGTTCTCGTCGTCGATGAGCGGATGATCGACCGGATCGCTCCAGTTGGACTCGACGGTCATGACGCGCGCGAACCGCTTCATGATGTCGCCGATCCCTGAGGGCATCGGCTGGATGAAGCCGAGGTGCAGCGAAGCGACCGTCTTCCCCTCCGCCCGGAGCCGGTCGACGGCCTCCTCGATCGCCCCCTTCGTGCTGCCCCACCCGACGACCAGGACGTCGCCGGAATCGTCCCCATGCACGGGCGGGCAGCGCAGCGTGCGCTGCAGCGCGGCGATCTTCAGGCTGCGGTTGCGCAGCCCCTCCTCGTTGCTGCGGTGGTCGTACGCGACGTGGCTGTCGCGGTCATGCGCGAGCCCGGTGACCGTGTGCATGCCGCCAGGCTGTCCGGGGATGAAACGGCGGAACAGCCCCGTGCCTTCATCCCAGTCATACGGCTTCGCGCCGGCGGGCACCGCGCTTTGGTCGATCGGCGGCGCGAGCCAGTCTTCGCTGAACACAGGCCGCGGGAAGGGCTGCTGAGCCGTCGAAAGGCTCGCATCGGATAGCACGATGACCACCGTGTTGAACGTTTCCGCGATCTTCCGCGCGGTGATCATCGCGTAGAAGCAGTCTTCGATGCCGCTGGTCGCGAGCACGACCTTCGGTGCGTCGCCGTGGCCGCCGTAGAGCGCGGCCAGCAGATCGCCCTGCTCCGGCTTCGTGGGCTGACCGGTACTCGGCCCACCGCGCTGCACGTTCACGACGACGAGCGGGATCTCGGCCATGACCGCGAGACCGAGAGCCTCCTGCTTCAGCGAGAAGCCGGGTCCGGAGGTGATCGTGACGGCGCATTTGCCGGCGTACGACGCGCCGATCGCGAATGTCGCGGCCGCGATCTCATCTTCGGCCTGGTGCACGATCCCTCCGACGCGCTCGAACACTTCTGCGAGGTAGTGCGACGCGGACGTCGCCGGCGTGATCGGATACATCGCACAGATCTCCATGCCCGACGCGATGATGCCGAGGGCGAGCGCGGTATTGCCGTTCACGACCATCTGCGCCTGCGCCGCGCGGGTCGCCGGGATCTCGTACTTGAGGTCGAGATTCGTCTCGGCCCACGTCCAGCCGGCCTCAAGCAGCTTCACGTTCGTTTCGATGACCTTCTGATCCTTCTTGCCGAAGGTGAGAGCGACCTGCTCGCGCGCGAGACCCTGGTCGAAGCTGTAGATCGAGCAGAGCATCCCGAGGACGAACATGTTCTTGCCGCGTCGGGGATCGGGAACGAGCTTCCGGCACTCTTTGTCCATCGGGATCTCGATGACGCGGTACCCGTTTGCGACAAGGTCGTCGCACGTGTCGGCGTACGACCGAGCGACCGTCGCGTCGCGGTCGTCCCGCCACATGCCTTCGAGAATGATCGTCGCGCCCGGCTTCAGCTCGCCTGCGCGGACGCGGCCGAGGAGGACCTGCTCGTTGAAGGCGACGACGAGGTCCACTTCGTCTCCGCCGTTCGTGATCTGCTTCGAGCCGAGCCGGATGCGGTTTCCGGAAGCGCCGGCGACACTGCGAGCCGGCGGCTGGATCTCAGCCGGGATGATCTCGACCGTCCAGATGCCGTTGCCTGATCGCGCGGCGATCGCCGCGAACGCCTGGCCGCACCGCTGCGCGCCCTCACCCGAGTCGCTGATGATCTCGACGACGTGCTCGTCCAGCCTCGTGATCTGTCTGGTCGTGGCGGCCGCGCCGTCGCGCACGATCTGCTGGGTCATGCCACGTGGATCCGTGCGAACGCGCGCTGCTCCGTCGCGAGCCCGAACAGCGACGAGCTGGGGTCGGCCGGCCCGTACGGGACGTCGCTGTCGACCAGCCCGAGATAGCGCTTCATCGAACGCGCTGCCCTGCGGCCGGCGCCCATCGCCTCGATCACGGTGGCCGCGCCGGTGACGATGTCGCCGCCCGCGAAGACACCGGCGATCGAAGTCGCGAAGTCACCGTCCACCATTAGGTAGCCGCGCTCGTCGAGCCGCAGCTCTGACGTCTGTCCGAGGATCGGGTTCGCATCGGTCCCGATCGCGAACACGACGCTGTCGCAATCCAGATCGAACTCGCTGCCCGAGAGTGTGACGGGCTTGCGGCGCCCACTGGCATCCGGCTCGCCGAGCTCCATACGCACGCAGCGCATGCCGCCGACGCCGCCTGCGCCATCGTCCAGGATCGCGATCGGACTCGTGAGCCAGTGGAACAGCACGCCCTCCTGCTCAGCGTGGTGCAGCTCTTCGGCGCGGGCCGGAGCCTCGTCCTTCGTGCGGCGATAGACGCACATGACCTTCTCGGCACCGAGGCGAATGCACACGCGCATCGCGTCCATGGCGGTGTTCCCAGCACCGATGACCGCGACCTTCCGGCC
>JANMWW010000330.1:0-5064 GCA_031394155.1 Chloroflexota bacterium
TCAATGAGGTCGCCGCTCGTGTACGTGGTCTTCGCCGCGACGATCGCCGCTTCGAACTCGGGCTTGCGGAACGCGGATACGACGAAGCTGCTGGCGGCGATCTGGAAGCCGGACAACGCACCCTTCGGTCCATTCGAGACCGCCGTGTCCTTTAACTGGATCGCGAGGTAGTAATCACCGGTCGGCGCGTCCGCGGGGAGCGCGAAGTCACCTTCGAAGGAGCCGAACCCATTGAGCTGCACGTCTTTGCGCTGCAGCTCCTGCCCGCGCGAGTTGCGCAAGACGAATTCGAACGGACCGTTCTGCGGCGGCAGCGCGTATTGCGCGTCGTCGTCGGCGCGGATGATCCCCTTGTAGAGGACCGCCTCCCCCGGACGGTAGATCGGGCGATCGCTGTACACGTGACCGACCCACGCCGTCGTGTAGTACGACATCGGCAGTCCGAACTGGTAAGGCGAGATGCTCTGCCAGCGCGAGCTCACCGCGGCGAGGCGCTCGCCACCGGGCGATCCGGCGGTCACCCAGTAGTTGCGATCGCTCGGGACGCCGGGCACGGGCTTCGGAGTCGCGAACGTCGCGAGGCCGCTCGCGTCGGTCACCGCGTCCGCGTTCTGGATCACCGTCCCCTCGGCGTGGATGGTGAGGCCGGCCACCGGCTTGCCGGTGTCGTGATCGAGCGCCCACGCCAGGAGCTCGTCGTTCGAGAGCTTCGTCACGATCACGGTGTCCACGACCGCGAACACGAGGCGCGACGCGTACTGGCCGTCGGTCACCAGGAAGTAGAAGCCCGTGGGCAGCGGCCCGCCACCGCTGAGGCTCGTGCGGCTGAGAAGAGCCTGATCCTTACCTGCGGTGATCCGCTCCGTCCATGCGCGCAGCGGCTTCTGCGACGGCGACCAGTTCTGCGAGAGGCCGTAGTTGTGCATCGTGGACTTCGCCTCGTCGGTGGTGAGCGGATAGAGCGTGAAGCCGACGGTGTTCTTGTTCGTTGTTTGGAACCAGAGGAACGGCTCGGTCGACGCGGAGTAGGTCGCGGCGCCACCGTAGCCCGGCAGCGCGAGCACGACGCTCGACGGCAGCTCGCCCGTCGTGAAGCTGAAGCGATATCCGCCCATGACCTGTCCGTAACGATCCTTCGCGCCCGGCGCGAGCGTGACGGTGTACGTCGTCGAGCCCTCGAGCTGGATGCCTGCACCGACCGCGAACTCGTAGGTGGACACGTGGCCTTCGAGATCCTTCGGCGTGAAGCCGCTGATGCTGAGCTTGCCCTCCAGCGAGTCGGGGTCCATCGGTGTGGAGAACTGGATGCTCAGCCCATAGCGACCGGCGTCGGTCGCGCCGTTCGCCGGGTTGGTCTGCTTCACGCTTGGTGCGCCGACCGTCGTGAACGATGAGGTGCGGACCTTGGCCGTCTCGCCACCGCGCGCGCCGCGGAGTCCTTTGTCGACCGAGATGACGTACTTGGTCTCGTTGGTCATGCGCTGCGCCGGGTTGAACGTGAGCACGGTGCGCTCGGCATTCCATGCCCTTGTGCCGGGCACGAGCGCGCCGCCTTCCGCACGAACGCTGACGCCGTCGGCCGCGCTCTCGGCCATCGGCTGGTTGAAAGTGACGACGGCCTCCTGCCACGGCCCGCCGTACAGCCAGTTGCCGTCGGGCACGATCTGATCGACGGACGGACCGATCGTCGTGAAGCTGGAGCGGAAGTCGCTCTCGAGCACGCCGTCCACCGCGGAAGAGAGGCCCCGTCCGATGGACAGTTTGTATGTTTGCGTTGCTTTCAGATCACTTGGGATGAAGCGGTAGATCGAGGTGTTCAGCCACTCGCCCGTCCCGTGCAGCGGCGGGTCGAACGTGACGACCGTGTCCTTTGGCTGATTCGCGAGCGTCGTGAGCGGCGCGACCGACCGGCTGAACTGCACGAGCACCTGCGCAGTGAGCGGCACCTCAACGTCGCCGTCGCCCGGGATCATCTGCTGGATG
Organism: Chloroflexota bacterium; assembly: GCA_031394155.1. Classification (GTDB taxonomy): domain Bacteria; phylum Chloroflexota; class Limnocylindria; order P2-11E; family P2-11E; genus CF-39. The sequence continues at coordinate 1,984 of JANMWW010000330.1, forward strand.
GTGAGCTTGCCCGTCACCGTGAATTTCTTCGACATCGTTTGCGGCAGCCCGGCCTCGGGGCGCGCGGGCACGATCGCGGTGTACTGCGTGCCGCGGACGAGCCCTGGGAAGTCCGGCTGGAACAGCAGCGTGCGCGTCGAGAGCCAGGCGTAGCTGCCCGGCGTAGTGGGGAACAGTTGCAGCAGCGACGCAGGGTCCTTCTCCACGGGTGACCTTGCAAAGGTGACCGTGACCGGCTCCAGGCGCGCGACGTCGTCGCCCGCGGGCGTGAGGGCGAAGTCTCCGACCTCGTTCGCGAATTGGCGCAGATCGACGACCTGGCTGCCGGTGACCACGGTCACGAGCATCGCCAGTGCCACCGTCGCACCGCGGAATCGCCGGAAGAGATCCATCACTTCACCTCGAACTTCGACGTCGCGACCGTCAGCGTTCCATCGGGTAGCGCCGCGCTCACGCGCAACGTGTGCGGCCCGACGCGCAGCGCCCACGCCATCCACGCATCGCTCGCGAGCGTGTCGCCGAGCGCGACGCCGTCCATGGCGAACGTGACGCGGTCGATCCCGCCCGATGCGCCGGCACGCAGCACCAGCACCTGCGACGACAGCTCGGGCGCGAGGTAGAAGACGCTTCCGGGCGACGGCGAGACGATGCGCACGAGGTCGGCCTTCGCACTGCCGCTCTCGACGATCGCGAGCCCCGCATCGCGCGCCCACGCGCGCGCTTCGACCGGCGGATCGATGAGGATCTGGCCGCTCGTGCCGCGCAGGTAGTAGCGCTCGGTCGCGGTCGGCTCGGTGCCCGCCACGAAGTGCTCGCGCACGAGGTTCGGGCACGCGGATCCGGGCAGCAGTCCGGTCGGCGCGCAGACGGTCGCCGTGGTGATGCCCGCGGGTTCCGCGAACTGCGCCATCGGTCGCGACAGCGCTGCGGCGAGCATCGCGTCGTGCCAGATCGGTCCGGCGCCTTCGACGCCGCTGACGTCCACCATCGGCGTGCCGTCGGCGTTGCCGACCCACACGCCGATCGCGAGGCTCGGCGTGAAGCCGAGCGTCCAGTTGTCGCGGAAGCCGGTGCTCGTTCCGCTCTTCACCGCGGCGGGGAACGGCAGATCGAAGGGAGTCACGCCGCCGAAGCCGGGGATGCGCGCATCGGGATCGGACAGCACGTCGGCCAGCAGGTAGGCGTGCTGCAGAGAGAGCACCCGTCGCGGGGCGGCCGCGGACCTCTCATACAGGATCCGCCCGGAGGCGTCGCGCACGCGCTCGATCGCGTATGTCTGCGCGAGACGCCCGCCCGCGGCGAGCGCCGCGTACGCGCTCGTCAGATCGACGAGCGTGACCTCGCCGCCGCCGAGCGTGAGCGACAGCCCGTACGACTCCGGGGCGTCGAGCGTGCTGAGGCCGAAGCGCTGGAGGATCTCCAACATCGCGGGGATGCCGATCGCGTCGAGAGTGCGGACCGCCGGGACGTTGAGCGACGACGCGAGCGCGGTGCGCAGCGTCACCACGCCGTGGAATGAGCGGTCGAAGTTGAGCGGCGAATAGGTCGAGTCACTCGTGTCGTTTGAGAAGGCCGTGGGCACGTCGAGAAGCGAAGTCGCCGGCGTGTAGCCGCGCTCGAACGCGGCGGCGTACAGGAACGGCTTGAGCGCGGAGCCCGGCTGCCGGCGCGCGGTCGCCATGTTGATGTCGGCGCCGGAGCGCGGATCGCTATCGGCCGCACTCCCGACCATCGCCAGGATCCGTCCGGTGCCCGGCTCGACCGCGACGATCGCAGCGTCGCCCACCTGGCGTTTGGCAAGTGGCGCGAGCCGCGCGCGCGCCAAACGCTCGGTCTCGCTCTGCAGGCCCGCGTCGAGCGTCGTCTCGATCACCAGTCCGTCGCGCTTCGCCAGATCCGGCCGCACGCGCGCGAGCTCCGCGCGCGCGTACGCGACGAACTGGTGCGCGGAGGGTGTCGACTCGGGCAGAACGAGCGCGATCTGCTGGCGCAGCGCGGCCGCAGACTCGCTCGGGGTTATCCATGTGTCCTCGGCCATGCGACGGAGGACGTACGCCTGGCGCGCCAGCGCGGCGTCATCGTCGAACTCGGACGGACGCTGCGGCAGGCCGGCGAGATACGCCGCGTGCGCCAGATCAAGGTTGCGTGCGCTGATCCCGAAGAACACGCGGGCCGCGGCCTCGACGCCGTACGCGCCGCGACCGTAATACACGTCGTTCAGGTAGAGCGCGATGAGGTCGGCCTTGGTGTGGTTCGCCTCGAGCTGCAGCGCGATCCGCGCCTCGTCGGCCTTGCGAAGCAGCAGCGGCCGCGCGTCGTCCGGGAGGTACAGCCGACGCGCGAGCTGCTGCGTGAGCGTGGAGGCGCCGGAGGGCTGGGTTTGAAGCGTGGCGAGCGCGCGGGCGATGGCCAGCGGGTCGACGCCGACGTGACCCAGGAAGCGGCGGTCCTCGGCCGAGATCGTCGCCTGGAGCATCCGCGGCGCGATGCGGTCGAGCGGCACGGGGATGCGGAAGCCTGCGCGAGCGTCGCGCTCGAGCACCGCGCCGCTGGAGTCGAGCACGACCGTGCCGGGGAGCGCGAGCTTCGTCTCCGCGGCGTCGAGCGGCGCGAAGCGTGCGTAGCCGACCAGCGCCGTCAGCAGGACGGCGGTCACGATCGTCGCGATGCGTAGATATCGGGCCATCTTCCCCACGTTCCCAAGATTGGCGGTTGGTGGGCGACCCTGTCGTCTGATACCCGATCGACAAGTACTACGCGCTGGTTAGGACTTCGATCCCCCGCCGGCAGGAGGGCATTGGGCCGCCGCGAGCGCAATCTGCCTCAAGACAACACAAAGGTGGTGGGTGGGATGAAGGTCGCTCTCGTTTCGACAGGAGTCGCAGTCGCGTTGGCGCTCACGGCGGCCGCGGTCAAGCGATCGCGTGACCAGGTGAACGAGAGAGCCGCTGCATCCCGCACCGCGCGCCACGCCCGCACATCGCCTTCGCGAAAGACCGCATCCCGCAGGCCTGCGTCTGGAAAGATCTCCGCCGCGCGCGGCTAGCCCTCCCTCCCCTAGCCGTGCAGCCCGACCGTGAG
>JANMWW010000339.1:0-2313 GCA_031394155.1 Chloroflexota bacterium
ACGGACGCTCGTGAGCGACTCCAAGAGCTCGGTGAGGCGGGCATGCACGCCGTCGACGTCGCCGCACTCGCGCCACAGATACGCTTCACTCGATGAATGGGCGCGACCTACCGAGATGAACGATCAAGCACGTCTCTGGGCGAAGCGCCTTGGCCCGGTCGGTGCGTGGACCTTCGATGTCGAGCGTCTCGGCGCGGAGGATGCGCGCACCTATGCGCGCGACCTTGAAGCGGACGGCGTGCCGGTCCTCTGGATCCCTGAGTCGCTGGGCAGCAAGGAAGTCTTCGCGCACGCGGCGATGCTCCTCGCCGCGACCAGGAAGCTCATCATCGCCACGGGCATCGCCAACATCTGGGCGCGCGACGCTGTCGCGATGGCCAACGGTCAGCGAGCGCTCACCGATGCCTACCCCGATCGTTTCCTGCTCGGCGTCGGCGTCAGTCACGCGCCGGTCATCAAGATACGCGGGCAGGGGAAGGTCTACGAGCGGCCCCTCGTGCACATGAGCGAATACCTCGACGCGATGGACAAGGCGCCATACACCGGCAAGCCGGTCGAGACCGCTCGTGTCGTCGCGGCGCTCGGTCCGAAGATGCTCCAGCTCTCCGGAAAGCGATCCCTTGGTGCACATCCGTACTTCGTGCCCGTCGAACACACGACGGTCGCGCGCACGGAGCTCGGTGCCGGCCCACTGCTCGCGGTCGAGCAGGCCGCGGTGCTCTCGACGGACGCCACGATCGCGCGCGCGACAGCGCGACGCCACATGAAGCGCTACCTCGAGCTCGACAACTACGCGAACAACCTGCGGCGCCTGGGATGGAGCGACGCCGATCTCGCGAACGGTGGCAGCGACAAGCTCGTCGACGCGATCGTCGCGTGGGGCGATGCGCCGGCGATCAAGAAGCGCGTCGACGATCATCTGGCGCGCGGCGCTGACCATGTGGCCATCCAGGTCATACGTGTCGATCTGAATGCACCCGCGTCCGCGGAGTGGAAGATGCTGGGACCCGCCCTGCTCCGCGCTCGCTAGCGCTAGGTCGTGCTCGCCAGCTCCAGCGCTCGCTAGCTAGCTCTTCGTCGCAGCTCCGCCGTTCGCCGCGACCGCACCAGCGGTCAGAGGCATCTCGACCGGCCTGAAGAAGTCGGGTTGATCCCAACCGAGCTCGGCGTAAGGAGGCAGGTTCACCGCCTCGACGCCGCGCAGCTCGGGGATGTCGTTCCGCAGCGCGCGCTCGATGCCGCTCTTCAGCTGCAGCGAGACCACGAGACGACTCGGTCCCGGTCGCGTCAGGCCGACCTTGACCCGCGCGATGCCGTCTTCGATATCGACGAGCTCGAGATATCCGCCGCTCCGCTCGAGGTACGGACGCATCTCATCGATCTTCTGCGCGACCTTCTGCCCCAGATCAGCCATGTTGGCTAGGATAGCCAGCGCATGTGTTACCCGCCCGGCGCGCGGCCGCCGGACCTTCCCACGGATCTGCGTTCCATCTCGGGTGGCGCCGGCGGTGAGGAGGTCATCCTCACGAGCGCCGATGGCACGAAGTTCCGCAACTACCTCTCGAAGGCGCGCAGCGGTGACGTCGGCGTCGTCATCGCGCCGGACATCCGCGGACTGCATCAGTTCTACGAGGAGCTCGTCGAGCGTTTCGCCGACGCGGGCGTGCACGCGATCGCATTTGATTACTTCGGCCGCACCGCCGGTCTGGACAAGCGCACGGACGACTTCCCGTTCCGCGACCACGTCCCGCTCACGAAGCCGGAGACGATCCAGGCCGACGTGGCCGCGGCGATCGCGCACCTGAAGTCCGCCACGGGCGCGAAGCGGATCTTCGTGCTCGGCTTCTGCATGGGCGGACGCGTCGCGTTCAACGCCTCCGCGGACCAGAAGAGCCTCGCTGGCGTCGTCGGGTTCTACGGTCGACTCGGAGCCCGACCGGGGGAGGAGGGCACCGCTCCCGCAGACCGCGCGAAGAAGATGACCGCGCCAGTGCTCGCGCTCATGGGCGGTGCTGACCCAGGCATTCCGGAGACCGAGGTCCGCGCGTTCGAGAAGGCGCTCTTCGACGCGAAGGTCAAGAGCCACGTCGAGATCTACGCCGGCGCGCCGCACTCCTTCTTCGATCGGACCTTCGCCGAGCACAAGGAAGCCTGCGACGATGCGTGGCGCCGCGCGCTCGGTTTCATGCGGACCGGAGATCCGGCGGCGGGCGCGGGGCGCCCGCGCCGCACGCAACCCGGGGGGGCGGGGGGGGGGTGGTGGCGCGAACCCACGTAGGGCCCAAAACCGTCCGCGGCGGGGTGGGGGGGGGG
>JANMWW010000365.1:0-1630 GCA_031394155.1 Chloroflexota bacterium
GCCGGACGCACCGCCCGCGCGCTCGGTGCCGGCGCCATCGCGGCGGTCGCGCTCGTGCCTCTGGCCGAGGCGCCCGTCGCCGTCAGCGTTCCGCTCGGACTGCTCGCGTTCTCGATCGGCTGCATCGTGCTGCAGGCGTTACCACTGGACGACGTGCGACTCGCGGGAGCGCTCCTGCCGTTCCGTGGCCGGCGCGACCGCGGTGACGCTGCGAGCCGCCGACCCAGGGTGTGCCTCGTGCGTCAGCTCTATTACGACAATGATCCTCTCCTTCGCCGCGAGGTCGACGCGCTCGTCGACGACGGCTTCGACGTCGACATCCTCTGCATGCGACGCGCGGGCGAGGCCCGCTTCGAGCGCGCCGGCGCGGTCACGATCCGTCGCCTTCCGCTGAGCCACGTCCGCGGCGGGATGGCGCGCTACCTCTACGAGTACGCCGCGTTCCTGGTGATGGCTGGCGCGTATCTCACGGTGCTGCACCTGCGCCGCTCCTACGACGTGGTCCAGGTGAACACGCCGCCGGACACGCTCGTCTTCGCGGCCATCGTTCCGAAGATCACGGGCACGCCGGTGCTGCTGCACCTCGCGGAGACCATGCCCGAGTTCTTCGCGACGAAGTTCAAGACGTCCCTCCAAAGCCGCGCCGTCCGCACTGTCGGGTGGTTCGAGCGTCTCAGCATCGCGTTCGCGTCATCGGCGATCACCTGCACTGAGCAGATGCGCGAAGCCTTTGCGGCGCGCGGCTCAGACCCGCGCCGCATCGGCGTGGTGCTCAATTCTGCCGATGAGCGCGTGTTCGACCCGGAGCGGTACCCGGCGCTGCCGCTGACCGACGGGAAGTTCGTCCTCATCTGCCACGGAACGATGGAAGAGCGATATGGCCTCGACACGCTCGTCGAGGCCGTGGCCCTCGTTCGCGACGAGCTGCCCGACGTGCACGTGCAGCTCATCGGCGGAGGCACGTACCGCCCGGCCCTCGAGCGGCTCGTGGCCGACCGTGGCCTTAGGGATCGCGTGTCGTTCAGCACGGGCTGGGTGCCGATGGACGATCTCGTCCGCGCGATAGCGAGCGCCGACGCCGGCGTCGTCGCGATGAAGCGCGACGCCTTCCGCGACATCACGCACTGCAACAAGATGTTCGACTTCATCACCATGCGGAAACCTGTCCTCGCGTCGCGTACGCGAGCGGTCGACGCCTACTTTGGCGATGACTGCTTCGAGCTGTTCGAGTCCGACGATCCCGCTGACCTGGCACGTGCCATCCGCGCGCTGCACACCGATCCCGCGCGCCGCGCGCAGCTCGTCGATCGCGCGACACGCCGCAACGAGCTCTACCGGTGGCCGCGCCAGCGGGCGCACTACCTCGGCATCGTCCGCTCGGCAATGCGGTCACGGGTCCGCGGCGGCGACGGCGTGCTCGAGGTGGCCGAGTGAGCGCGACAGCAGTGCTCGAGGATCGCTCGTTGCGCGAAGAGCTTCACCTGGTCGCCCGTGCGAGGGTCTTCTTCGCGCATCGATCCGTTGGCGCGGGTCTCGTCGACGGCATCGCCCGGCTCAGTGGCGATGCCATGCGCGTCGCGGAGGTCACGGGCGAGCTTCCGGAGGGGGTCTTCGGCCACGCCACGCTCGG
>JANMWW010000010.1:0-6086 GCA_031394155.1 Chloroflexota bacterium
CATCCACGTAGCACGGCAGGGAGGGCTCGTCATGTTCACTGTGGATCTTTCGTCCGCGCGGCGCGTCGCCGCCATCGCCTTCGCTGCACTCATGCTCACGAGCGCGTGTACCTCGGCGGCGCCCTCCGGCAATGCGTCGAACGCGCCGAGCGCCCCGGCCGCGCCGGTCTCCGGCGGTACCGTGACGATCCCGATCGTCGCGGACCCGACGCTCAATCCGTGGAGCCCGAACGCGTTCGTCGAGTCCGTCTTCGTGAATCGTGTGCTCTTTGACGGACTGACCAAGCCCGGCAAGGACCTCGCTCCCGCTCCAGACCTCGCCGCCAGCTGGGAGACCGCGGCTGACGGACTGGCGTGGACGTTCAAGCTCCGCAGCGACGTGAAGTGGAGCGATGGAAAGCAGTTCACCGCCGATGACGTCGCATTCACCTTCAATGACGTCGTTCTGAAGAAGGAGTTGGCTGCCACGGGCGCCGGCAACTTCTCGGCGGTCAAGTCGGTCACCGTGATCGACCCGACCACAGTGCGCTTTGATCTCCTGCGGCCGTTCGCCGCGCTGGCCTCGTACCTCGCGAACAACGCCGGGCTGCTGCCGAAGCACGTCCTCTCGGCAGATCCTCTGAAGACCGCGTCCTTTAATAAGGGCGTGCCCGTCAGCACCGGTCCGTTCAAGGTCGACAAGTACACCGCCGGGCAGAGCGTGTCGCTCGTCCGAAACGAGTCGTACTTCGGCACGAAGCCGTACCTCGACCGCGTGGTCTTCTCGGTCGTGCCCGACCCGAACACGCAGATCGCGCAGGCGTTGTCGGGCGACCTGAGCATCATGCTTCTGGACGACAAGGCCGCCGTCGCTCGCGTGAAGAGCGCGTCCAACCTGGTCGTTGTATCGCGCCCGCTCGTGCAGTACTACTGGCTCGCGCTGAACCAGACCGACACGCGCTTCAACGACGTCAAGGTCCGTCAGGCGTTCGTGAGCGCGATCGATCGTCAGGCGATCATCAAGTCGGTCGAGCAGGGCTACGGATCCATCGCCAACACGGCGATCTCGCCGGCGCTCAAGGCGTACTACGATCCCGCGCTCGCGTCGCGTTATCCATTCGATCCGACGAAGGCGAAGGCCCTCCTCGCGGAAGCGGGTTGGACGCCGGGCGCGGACGGGATCCTCACGAAGGACGGCAAGCCGTTCCGCTTCACGATGGACGTCGGGCAGAAAGGCCCACTCGAGCCGGTGAACGCACTCATCCAGCAGGACCTGAAGAAGGTCGGCGTCGCTGTCGACCTCAACACCATGGAGTGGAACTCGTACATCCAGAAGGTCGTCGTGCGTCGTGAGTACACCGCGACCGTGAACTGGTGGGTCTACCCCAGCGATCCCGATGTGTACCCGTACTACCACTCCAGCGCCGCGGGCAAGGGCTTCAACATCCCCGGCGTCAAGGACCCCAAGCTCGATGACATCCTGACCCGCGGCCAGGCGACGAGCGACGTCGCAAAGCGCAAGATCATCTACCAGGAGCTTCAGACGTACATGGCCGACACGCTTCCGTACCTGTTCCTCTGGTATCCGGAGGAGGTCGACGTTCTCAGCTCATCGCTCAAGGGCGTTCCGGAGCTCGGCCTGCGGGATGCCATGCACTACATCGGCGAATGGTGGATGGCTAAGAAGTAACCACGTTCCTCGCGCGTAGGCTCGCGTCGGGGGCGCTCGTGATCCTGTTCACGAGCGCCCTGACGTTTTTCTTTGTCAACCTCGCGCCGGGCGGCCCGTCGTCGATCATGAACATGTCAGCCACTCCCGAGCAGCGTGAGGTGCTGATCAAGGCGATGGGCCTCGACCGGCCGATCCCCGAGCGCTACATGACCTGGCTCGGCAACGCGGCGCACGGCGATCTCGGCATCTCGCTGCTGAATGACCAGCCCGTGTCGGGCCTGATCGGCGATCGTCTGCCGAACACGTTGACGCTCGCTGGGGCCGCGCTCGCACTCTCATGTCTTGTCGGCATCCCGATCGGCGTGCTTCAGGCGCTCCGGCGCGACAGCTGGCTCGACCACCTGTTGAGTCTGCTGACCGCGATCGGCCTCGCCGTTCCGGTGTTCTGGCTGGGCATCGTGCTGATCCTCATATTCGCGGTGAGCCTGCACGTGCTGCCGTCGGCCGGACTGACGACCGTCGGGAACGGCGAGTTCGCCGATCGGCTCGCTCACCTTGTGTTGCCGACCGTGGCGCTCGCCGCGACGATCCTCCCGACCGTCGTGCGCTTCATGCGCTCGTCCATGCTCGAGGTGCTCGGTACCGACTATTTGCGCACCGCAGATGCCAAGGGACTTCCGTGGCGCGTGGTCATCGGCCGTCACGCGCTGCGGAACGCGCTGATCCCGGTGGTGAGCGCGATCGGAGCGCTCGTACCGCGACTGCTCGGTGGCGCCGTCGTCACCGAGGCCGTCTTCAGCTGGCCGGGGATGGGCCGCCTTGCGCTCGATGCGGCGAATGGCCGGGACTACCCGCTCGTCACCGGCATCGCCCTGGTCATCGCGGCGCTCGCGGTCGCCACGAGCATCATCGTCGACTTCGCATACACGCGCCTCGATCCGCGCGTGCGTCTGGCGTGACGCGCACCGGTGTGATCGCCCTCGCCGCGCTTGCCGTGGCGACGCTGTTCGCCTTCGCGCTGCCGCTGGTCTGGACGATCCCGCCCGAGCTCACCGACCCAGCGCACCGCCTCGCCGACCCGGGCGCCGCGCATCCACTGGGGAGCGATGAGCTCGGCCGCGATGTCCTCAGCCGACTGGCCCGCGGCGGGCAGATCACGCTGGTCGTGGGGACGGCCGCGATGCTGACCGCGCTCGCACTTGGCGTCGTCGTCGGCGCCGCAGCCGGCTTCTACGGTGGGTTTGTCGATGGTCTTCTGATGCGGCTCACGGACGCGATGCTGGCGATCCCCACCTTCTTCCTGGTGCTCGTCGTGATCACCGTGATGGGCAGCGACCTCTTGACGCTGGTCCTGGTCATCGGCGGACTCTCGTGGATGCCGGTCGCGCGCGTGGTCTATGGCGAAACGCTTCGGTGGAAAGCAGCCGAGTTCGTCGTTGCCGCGAGGGCGCTGGGCGCACCGCCGCTGCGGATCCTGGCCAGGCACGTCCTGCCGCAGGCCGTGCCGGTGCTCGTCGTCTCGGCGACGCTCGGCGTCGCGTACGCGATCCTCACCGAGTCCGCGCTCAGCTACCTCGGTCTGGGCGTGCAGCCGCCGACGCCGTCGTGGGGCAACATGCTGCAGCGCGCGCAGCAGTATCTGTTCACATCGCCGGTGCTCGCGTTCTACCCGGGTGCGGCGATCGTCATCGTCGTGCTCGCATTTAACTTCGTCGGCGATGCACTACGCGACCTGGTCGATCCTCGGTCGCGCTCGCGCGCATAACATCGGGCAGGATCCTTGGGAGGGCACATGAAGCGCACGACGTACAAGGGCTACCGCTCGTTCGAATATCTCGAGGCGCCGGCCGATTATCGGCAGTTCGAGCTCGTCCCCGAGCTGGATCGCGTGAAGTCGACGCAGGTCGCGGTCAGCAAGGAGCAGGAGGAGCGAGTTCAGCGCCTGCTCGATGAGAACCTGACGATCTCGGTCCACGACCACTGCTTCGTCGTTCCCAAGAATCTGGCCGAGGACTTCGGCGAGTACCGTCGTCAGGGCCGAGACTGGACCGGGTACGAGGGGATGTCGAAGTCCGGGCTCGACGCAGTGTTCGATTGCCTGATGGACGGCACGGCCACGATCACGTCGAAGGCCGGGTGGAAATGGGACGACATCATCTACGACCTTGGGATGCGGTTATCCGACATCGCGCATCAGGAGTTCATCGTCAAGGGAGAGACCCTCGACGACATCAGACGCGCGAAGAAGAACGGGCAGATCGCCTTCGTCGCGTCGCTTGAGGCGGCGACGGCCATCGAGAACGAGGTCGACCGGCTCGACATCCTGTACGGCCTGGGCATCCGCTCCTCGGGCATCGCGTACAGCGAGGCCAACACTCTCGGCTCCGGCCTGCGCGAGACGCGCGATGGCGGGCTCACGGAGTTCGGCCGCCAGGCGGTGCGCCGAATGAACAAGCTCGGCATCGCCATCGACGTCTCGCACTCAGGCGACCAGACCTCTCTCGACACGATCGAAGTCAGCGAGAAGCCGATCTTCATCACGCATGCGGGAGCGCGCGCGCTGTGGAACACGAAGCGCATGAAGCCTGACGAGGTCATCAAGGCGTGCGCAGCGAAAGGCGGAGTCATCGCGATCGAAGCCGCTCCGCACACGACGCTCACCAAGAAGCAGCCCAAGCACAACCTCGAAGGCTTCATGGAGCACTTCGAGTACTGCGCGAAGCTCGTCGGTATCGACCACGTCGCCTTTGGCCCGGACACGCTCTTCGGCGATCACGTCGGGCTGCACCACTACTTCGCGAAGCAGCTCTCCATCAAGGCGGCGCACGGTCAGCAGCAGTTCGAAGAGGTCGAGTTCGTCGATGGCATCGAGAATCCGGCCGAGGCCTTCCCGAACATCGTTCGTTGGCTCGTCACCCATAACTACTCCGACGGCGACATCGCGAAGGCCATCGGTGGCAACGCGATGCGTGTGCTCGAGGAGGCCTGGTATCGGTAGGGCTAGCATGGCGCGCCATGACTGAGACGGCACAGCCGCTGCTCTCTGACGCAGCGCTTCGCGCTATCGGATCCGAGATCGAGAAGCGTCACGACGAAAGCCTGAAGCGTCTTCAGGAGTGGGTGAAGCACCCGGCGCTCGCCGCGGAGGATCGCGGCATGGACGAGGGCTGCGAGCGGATGATGCAGCTGGCGCGCGATGCCGGCTTCCAGAAGGCGACGCGCGTGGACACCGACGGACACCCGGGCGTCTTCGCGACGCTCGATGCGGGCGCGGCGAAGACGGTCGCGATCTATTTCATGTACGACGTGAAGCAGGCCGACCCGGCCGAGTGGTCGTCGCCGCCCTTCGATGCAGCGATCGTCGATAAGCCCGGATTCGGCAGGGTCCTGATGGGCCGCGGCGCGGTGAATCAGAAGGGTCCGCAGGCCGCGTTCCTCGCTGCGTTGCATGCGATCCAGGGCGCGGGCAAGAAGATGCCGGTCAACATCGTGCTCGTCGCGGAGGGCGAGGAGGAGATCGGCTCGCCGCACTTCCGCCAGGTCGTCGCGCGGCCCGAGGTGCGCGACGCGCTGAAGCGGACCATCGGGGTGTTCATGCCATCGGCATTCCAGGATCCCGATGGCAGCGTCTCGATCTTCCTCGGAGCCAAGGGCGTCGTCGAATGCGAGCTCATCTCGAGCGGCGAGCGGTGGGGCCGCGGCCCGACGATCGACGTCCACTCATCCAACCGCGCACGCCTCGATAGTCCCGCCTTCCATCTGGTCCTCGCCCTCGCAACGCTCGTGGACGAAGACGGAGACCCGGCGATCGACGGCTTCGGTCGCGAAGCCAAGTCCGCGACGGCCGCAGACCGTGCGCTGCTCGACGTCGCCGCGACGAAGATGAGCGAGGCCACCGCGAAGAGGATGCTCGGTGCGAAGCGCTGGGCCGGCGATCTCCCGTGGCGCGCCACGCTCGAGCGATTCATGTTCACGCCGACGGTGAACATCGAGGGGCTCGTCTCGGGCTACACCGGACCCGGCGGCAAGACCGTGATGCCGCATCGCGCGGTCGCGAAGCTCGACCTGAGGCTCGTGCCAGACATGACGTACGACGGCGCGATCGCCGCGCTGAAGGCGCACCTGGCGAAGCGCGGCTTTGGCGACATCGAGGTGAAGCCGAGCGGCGGCTACGACCCGACGAGCACCGCCGCGGACGCGCCGATCATCAAGGCGATGCTCTCGGTCCTCAAGCGTGGCGGCATCGACTCTGTTCTGCTGCCGCGTCTGGCGGGTTCGTATCCCGGGTACGTCTTCACGAACGCCCCGATCAGCCTCGCGGCCGGCCACTTCGGTCTCGGACATGGCGGCGGCGCGCTTGCGCCGGACGAGTACTTCGTGGTCGAGCCGTCGGATCCCAAGGTCGCCAGCTGGGACCAGGCCGTGGCATCGCACG